>NZ_QROQ01000023.1:0-40288 GCF_003475115.1 Collinsella sp. AF37-9
AGGCGGGGCATGCCCCGCCTCTTACACCACATCTCTGCGCGCTACCAGGCGGGTTGGCGAGGAATAGAAAAAGGGTCGGAAGCGAGCTTCCGACCCTTTAAAAACATCAAAGATGATGCGATACGCGTTGGACTACAGCGCGAAGTCGCCGCCGACGAGCGTGGAGACGGGCTCCTCGTGGTAAACGGCGGAGATGGCCTGAGCGAACTCCTCGGCGACCGAGATAGTCTTGATCTTGCCGCCGACCTCGACGGGGATGGCGTCGGTGACGACGCACTCGACGATGGGGGCATCGTTCAGGCGCTCGATGGCCGGACCGGAGAAGATGCCGTGGGTGGCGCAGACGTAGATGTCGCCGGCGCCCATAGCCTTGAGCTCCTTGACGTTGGCGCACAGGGTGCCAGCGGTGTCGATCATGTCGTCGTTGATGATGCAGGTCTTGCCCTTGATGTCACCGATGATGCCCATGACCTCGGCGGCGTTGTGGCGCGGACGGCCCTTGTGGGCGATGGCCAGGTCGCAGCCGAGCATGTCGGACAGCTTCTTGGCGGCCTTGGCGCGACCCACGTCGGGGGAGACGACAACCAGGTTGTCGGTGTCGAAGTGCATGTCGTTGTAGTACTGGCCAAATAGCGGCAGTGCGGACAGGTGGTTAACCGGGATATCGAAGAAGCCCTGGATCTGGCCCTGGTGCAGGTCGAGGGTGATGATGCGGTTGACGCCGGCACGCTCGAGCAGGTTGGCGACGAGGCGGGCGGTGATGGGCTCGCGCGGGCCGGCCTTGCGGTCCTGGCGGGCATAGCCGTAGTGGGTGATAACGGCGGTGATGGAGCGGGCGGATGCGCGCTTGGCAGCGTCGGTGGCGATGAGCAGCTCCATGAGCATGTCGTTGACGTTGCCGCCGGCCACGGACTGAATCAGGAAGACGTCGGCGCCGCGGACGGTCTCGTCGTAGCGGGCGTAAATCTCACCATTGGCGAACTGCTTTAGCGTAAGGCCCGAAAGCTCGACCCCAAGGTACTCAGCGATCTTCTGAGCGAGGGGACGGTTGGAGGAACCGGAATACACGCGGATGGACTTGCGCATATTCTCCGACTTCTCGGGATCATTAATCGGCATTACCCTTCTCCTTTATATCGAATGCCATATAGATGCCTTGTTGCATTGTAACCGTGCGGCGGGGTTTATCGGGTCTTGATAACGTCTTTACCGTCAACGGACACGAACCGACCACTCATCCGGTCGCGCAGGTCACGATAGAAAAAAGGAGCCGTCCCCATGGAACAGCTCCTTTTGTGCTTGGTAAAACGTTATACCTCGTCGTCCTCGTGCAGACGGCGGCGATAATCGGCGGCCCAGCCCTCAATATTTACCTGACGGGCGCGGCCCAGACCAAGTGCGTCGGCCGGGACCGGCTCGGTGATGACGGAGCCTGCGGCCACGAGCGCGCCGTCGCCGATCTGGGCGGGCGCGACCATCATGGTGTCGGAGCCGATGAAGGCGTCCTTGCCGATGACGGTCTTGTGCTTGTGCACGCCGTCGTAGTTGCAGGTGATGGAGCCCGCGCCCACGTTGACGCCGGAGCCCATGGTGGTGTCGCCGATGTAGGACAGATGCGGCACCTTGGAGCCCTCGCCGATCGTGGACTTCTTGATCTCCACGTGCGTGCCGGCTTTGGAACCGTCGAGCATGTGAGTGCCCGGGCGCAGGTAGGCGCGCGGGCCGCAGTCGACGCCGTTCTCGATGACGGCCTCGATGGCGATGGTCTCATCGATGGTGCAGCCGCTGCCGACGGTGGTGTCGGTGAGGCGGCTGTTGGGGCCGAGCTGGCACTCCTCGCCCACGGTGACGTGGCCGATCAGGTGCGTCTGCGGCCACACGACGGTATCGCGGCCGATAACGGCATCGGGGCCGATCCAGGCCTGCGTGGGGTCGATGAAGGTAACGCCCTCGGCCATCCAGTGCTCGTTGATGCGGTCGCGCGCGATGGCGGTGAGCTGTGCGAGCTGGATGCGGCTGTTGACGCCCAGGCCGTCGCGGTAGTCGTCGCAGTGGAAGATGGAGACAGCCTGGCCGTGGCCCTTGAGGATCTCGAGCATGTCGGGCAGATAGTACTCGGACTGCGCGTTGTCGTTGCCGATCTCGTTAATGTGGGCGGCGAGCTGCGCGCCGTCAAAGGCGTAGCAGCCGGCGTTGCACTCCAGCAGCGTGGCGGCCTGCTCGGGCGTGCAGTCCTTCTGCTCGATGATGCGCTCGATCTGACCATCGGCGCCCAGCTTGATGCGGCCGTAGCCAAAAGGATCGGGCGGGGTCATGGTCATGACGGTGCAGGCGAGCTCGCCGGTGGCGACGGTCTGTGCGAACTTGGCGACGGTGTCGGCGGTGATGAGCGGCAGGTCGCCGTTGAGCACGACGACGGGGCCTTGCGTGATGCCGCAGGCCTCGAGCGCGACCTTTACGGCGTGGCCGGTGCCCAGGCGCTCGGTCTGCTCGACGCACTCGATTTTGGTGGCGCTGTTGGCGTAGGCGCCGTCGATGAGGGCGCGCATCTCGTCGGCGTGGCTGCCGATGACGACCACGACGCGGCTGCAGCCGGCCTTGATGGTGGCGTCGACGATCCACTGGACCATGGGCTTACCCAGGATCTTGTGCGAAACCTTGCAGTGGTTCGACTTCATGCGGGTGCCCTCGCCGGCAGCGAGGATAATTGCGGTTGCGTCCATGTGATCTCCTGTTACGTTATAGAGACGTGTGTTTGGAAACGATACACGGCGCAATATGATACCGCAGGCATATGACGAGCGCGTAACGTTTGGGCCGCGGCGGCTGGGTTTGTGGTTCCGGCGCGGCGGTTGCGCTGCTTGTGCGGTGTTTGCGGCGCTGCGGCATTGGTATTTGGGTGAGAGGGCGGGTGCCCGTGGACAATATGCGAGAGAGGTCGGCCATCGAGCCCGTCGCGGCATTCTCGATGTCGCACCCGGCGGTGCCTGCGCTCTACATGGCGCTAACGCTGGGACTCACCATGTTCTCGATGCAACCGGTGCTGATCGCGCTGTCGCTCGCAGGCGGGCTGGCATACGGCTTTGCGACCCGCGGGGCTGCTCGCACACTGAACGCGCTTCGCTGGCAGCTGCCGGTGATTTTGATCATTGCGCTGGTCAACCCGCTGTTTAGCGCCTCGGGCTCGACGGAGTTGTTCCGCATCGGCATGCGCGCAGTGTATTTGGAGAGCATGGTATACGGCCTGTGTATGGGCGGGCTGTTTGTGGCGAGCGTGCTGTGGTTTGAGGCTGCGGCGTCGATGCTCGAATACGACAAGGTGCTCGCGTTGCTGGGCAACGCCGCGCCGGTGCTCGCGCTCATGATCTCGATGTGCATGCGGCTTATCCCGCAGTTTTTGCGCCGCGGCCGCACGGTGCTGGCGGTGCAGGACGCGATCGATGTGCCGGGCCGCGCGCCGGCCGACCCCGTGCGTTCGCGTTTGCGGGCATCGAGTGTGTTGATGGGCTGGGGCATGGAAGATTCGCTGGAGCGCGCGGACGCCATGCGCTCCCGTGGGTGGGGCGCCGCGACGCGTCGAACGACGTATGCGCGGTATCGACTGGGGCGCAGCGACGTTGCCGCGCTGGTTGGGCTTGCGTTGTTTGGCGTGGCCACGGCGGCAGTGGCGTGGACCGCGACGACGCAGTATTCGTTTTATCCGCAGCTCTCGGTGCCGGCGCCGTGGCCGGGCTATGTCGTGTACGCTGCCTGGATGGTGCTGCCTTGCGCGTTGCATGCGATTGATGAGAAGAGGTTTGGTTGATGGCTCGGTTTGATAGGAGCTCGGCGGCGGGTGTGGCATATGGCTCGGCCACGCCGGCGATTGAGGTGCGAGGCCTTAGTTTTGCCTATCCCGGGGCCGAGGCACCGGTGCTCGAGGGACTTGATTGGCGTGTTTCCCAAGGTGCGTTTGCGCTGCTTGTTGGCGGTACCGGGTCGGGCAAATCGACGCTGCTGTCGCTGCTCAAGCCCGAGATCGCTCCGGCGGGCGAGCGCACTGGTGATGCGCGCGTGCTGGGCGAGAACGTTGCCGACATGGACGTGCGGGCATCGGCGGAGCGCGTGAGCTATGTGTTCCAGGATCCCGAGAACCAGATCGTGTGCGAAACCGTGTGGCACGAGATGGCGTTTGGCCTGGAAAACTTGGGGCTAGCACGTGATGAGATGCGCCGTCGCGTAGCTGAGACCAGCTATTTCTTTGGTCTGGAGGACTGGCTTCATCGCGATACCGATACGCTTTCGGGCGGCCGCAAGCAGCTGCTGTCGCTTGCCGCCGTCCTGGCGCTGTGTCCGCGTGTGCTGCTACTCGACGAGCCCACGTCTCAGCTCGATCCCGTTGCCGAGAAGAATTTTCTGCACGCGCTGTTTCGTGTGAATCGCGAGCTGGGCTGCACGGTTGTTGTGGCTACGCATCAACCGCGCCCAATGCTCGAGTATGCGACGTGTGCGTACCGGATTGAGGACGGTCGCGTGCGCGAGGTGGCGGATATGGCTTCTTTGGGGCGTCGAGAATCGCTGTTTTCCGACGACATGTTGGGGTGGGGTGCCGTCCGATGTGCAAAAAACGGAGTATTCAGCAGGCGTGAGGACAATTTGGGCTCTCTGGAGCCGCCCGGGGACGTATCGAGCGCGAAAAAAAGTTCGGAATTGGACAAATCGTCCGAATTTGTGGCGCAAACGTCGCTCGAGAACGGCTCGGAAGCCTTCCCGCGCACGGATGGGAGCAGAATACTCCAAAAAATGTACGGCGGGTCGGCTACCACCCTGGCAGGGAGCTGGTTTCGCTACGATCGCGCGGGCGGTTGGGTTCTGCGCGGGCTCGACGTGGCGTTTTCGGCCGGTGCGGTGCATGCGATCGTGGGCGGCAACGGATGCGGTAAGTCGACGATGCTCTCGGTGCTGGCGAAGACCGCCAAGCTGCAGCGCGGTCGCATGGTGCGCGGAGCGGCCTCGGCGGCGCTGCTGCCTCAGAACCCCAAAGCATTGCTGGTTGCCGAGACGGTTCGCGATGAGCTGATGGAATGGGCCTCGACCTGCGGATATGAAGAGAACTTGGCGCGGGAGCGTGCGGCGAGCTTGGGGCTGTCGGGTCTGGATGGGCGCCATCCGTACGATCTTTCGGGCGGACAGCGTCAGCTGCTTGCGTTGGCAAAGCTGCTGTTGATCGGCCCCGAACTGCTATTGCTCGATGAGCCCACCAAGGGTTTGGACCTGGCCAGCCGCCGCATCATCGCCCGCGCCCTGCGCGACCATGCGCAGGCTGGCGGCACCGTCGTCATGGCGACGCACGACCTGGACTTTGCCGAGCAGGTTGCCGATGACATTTCCATGATGTTTGATGGCGAGATCGCCTGCATGGAGCCGCCGACCGACTTCTTTGCCGACAACGTGTTTTATAGGGCGTGATGGGATGGCGGATTATCGCATCGTGCGCCTACTCGCAAAACTGGAGATACCGCTGCTGCTGGCGGTGCCAGCCGTGATGGCTGCGGCGTTGCTGGCGGGCGTTGAACAGGCGGCACTTGCCATGCTTGTCGTGGTGGCGCTGGTGCTCGCGCTGTTCTTTGCGGGCTACGAGGCGTCGCGCCCGGGCTTACGCCAGATTATGCCAACGCTGGTTCTGGCGGCGTTGGCTGCGGCGGGGCGCATTCTGTTTGGCCCCATTCCCGACTTTAAACCGGTGAGTGCCATCGCCATTATTGCGGGGGCGACGCTTGGTCGCCGCAATGGTTTTATGGTTGGCGCGTTGGCAGCGCTGACCAGCAATTTCTTTTTTGGGCAGGGCATGTGGACGCCGTGGCAGATGTATGCCTGGGGTCTGGTTGGCTATGTTGGCGGCGCGCTGGCGCATGCGGGCGCGTTCGACCGTGCGGATGGAACCGTGCGCATGCCGGCGCTGATGGCGTACGGCTTTGCATCGGGCCTGCTCTACGGCGTGGTAATCAACGCCTACGACATCATCGGTTTTGTGCAGCCGCTCACGTGGGCGGGCGCCGTGGCGCGTCTTGCCACGGCAGTGCCGTTCGATATCACACACGGCCTCGCGACCTGCGTGTTCTTGGCCGCCCTGTACAAGCCCTGGTGTCGCCGCATCAGCCGAGTCGTCGTGAAATACGGACTGTAGGGCTGGTTGCGCCGGGGCGGGAATCAATACTGTCGAAGTGCCATTTTAAAACTATGCCTGTTTACGGGGCTAGATTGGCATAGGCAGACCATACCGGCTTTTTTCGAAATAGAGCAATCCGTTTATACGCGGTTTTATTATCTCGGAATTGCATATGGTTGGGGGTTCGCGATTCAGCCCCGTAAACCGGCATAGTTTTGGAATGGCCGGCTGATATGACGGGCATCGTGGCCCTCAGAGAGCCAAATTGATCCATTTTCTTCCGTCCCCAGATGTCCCCAGGGAATCAGTTGACGGCGCTTGCCACGAAACTGGCCCATCTACTACGTTTAGCTTGATACTCCCGACCATGACCGCGTTTTATGAAAAACCGCAGGCTTTCTACCTGCGGTTTTCATTTCGCGTTGTTCGCTGTGGTTGAGGGTGGTGGCTTAAACGTAGTAGATGGGCGTGTTTCGTGGCGGATGGGTCACGCGGATACCCCCACGAGGCCCAAAATGATCCGTTTTCCTTCGTCTCCGGGGGCAGCTGGAGTTAGAGCTCCAACGTAAGGGTGACGGGGCAGTGGTCGCTGCCGAAGATGTCGCCGCGGATGCCGGTGTTGCGTACGTTGCCGGCGATTGCGTCGCTCACCAGGAAGTAATCGATGCGCCAGCCTGCGTTGTTCTTGCGGGCATTAAAGCGGTAGCTCCACCAGCTGTAGACGCCCTCGACGTCCGGATTGGCCGCGCGCCAGGTGTCGGTAAAACCGGCGTCGAGCAGCTCGGTAAACTTGCCGCGCTCCTCGTCCGAAAAGCCTGCGTTGCCGCGGTTGGACTTGGGGTTCTTAAGGTCGATCTCCTCGTGCGCCACGTTAAAGTCGCCGCAGGTCACCACGGGTTTGCCGGTCTCGCGTTCAAGCGCGCTCAAAAAGCCGCGGTAGGCATCGTCCCAAGCCATGCGCACGTCGATGCGCGCGAGCTCATTTTGGGCGTTGGGCGTATAGACGTCGACAAACCAAAACTTGTCGAACTCGAGCGCGCAGACGCGGCCCTCGGTTGCGGCTTGGGCGACGAGCTCGCCCGCCTCGCCCTCGCCGGCGTAGGGTGGCAGTGCGTCGGCGTGCAGCACGCGCAGCGGTTCCTGGCGGCTAAAGACCGCGGTGCCCGAGTAGCCCTTGCGCTCGGCGTAGCTCCAGGTTTGGTGATAGCCGGGCAGGTCGATATCGACCTGGCCCTCCTGCAGCTTGGTCTCTTGCAGCGCCAAGATATCGACGTCGAGTTCTTGCGCGATCTGGATAAAGCTCGGGTCCTTTTTGAGCACGGCGCGCAGGCCGTTGACGTTCCACGAGGCGAAAGTGTAAGTCTGAGGCATGGTGTCCTTTCGACGGGGTTGGCAGGCTTAAGATTAGCGCAACAGGGGCGGTGGTGGGCACCGCGCGTGCTGACCCAAAGGCCGCATGCTGGGACATCGCCCGACGCCGCCCGATCAACAAGGACGGAGGGCTCATATGACGCAGGCAATATCGGATCCCAAGCAGGCCTCCGCCGCGCTGGCGGAGCTGTTCAATACCCACAAGCGCATGGTGTTCTTTGGTGGCGCTGGTGTTTCCACGGCAAGCGGCATTCCCGATTTCCGCAGCGTGGACGGCCTGTATCACCAGCAGTTTGCCTACCCGCCCGAGACTATGCTCTCGCATAGCTTTTATGAGACACATCCGGCCGAGTTCTTCGACTTTTACCGCACCAAGATGATCGCGCTTAACGCTAAGCCCAACCGCTGTCACACCAAGCTGGCCGAGCTGGAGCGCGCCGGCAAGCTTGATGCCGTGGTGACGCAAAACATCGACGGCTTGCATCAGATGGCGGGCTCGCAGCGCGTGTTCGAGCTGCACGGATCGGTCCATCGCAACATTTGCCAGTCGTGCGGCGCGGTCTATAGCGCCGAGTGGATTTGCTCGCGCGAGCACGAGGACGCCGCGGGCGTGCCCGTGTGCCCCGCGTGCGGTGGTCGCATCAAGCCCGATGTGGTGCTCTACGAAGAGCCGCTCGACGAGCATGTGTTGACCGGTGCCGTTGCCGCCATTGCCGCGGCCGATGCCCTCATTGTGGGTGGGACCTCGCTCGTGGTGTATCCGGCGGCAGGCCTTACGCGTTACTTTACTGGCGATACGCTGGCCATTTGCAATTTGGCGCCTACCGATCAGGATGCAAATGCCGACCTGCTGATTTCTTGCGACATCGCGGCCGCGTTTGCGTTCTAGCCCGTGTGCGCGGATACAATAGAAAGACTGAGTGCAAAGCGACCCCGCCGCCAGCTCCCCAAGCTCGGCGGCGTGGGCATTTTAGGAGGATGTTCATGGCGAACGACAGCAAGACATGGCGGTGCGGAAAGTATGAGCTCAGCTTTGACCGTCCGCGCATCATGGGCGTCCTCAACGTGACGCCCGATTCGTTTAGCGACGGCGGGGAGCACTTCGACCCGGATGCCGCCATCGAGTACGGCCTGGCGATGCTTGACGCCGGCGCCGACATCATCGACGTGGGCGGTGAGTCCACGCGCCCCGGCTTTACCCCGGTTAATCCCGACGAGGAGGCTCGCCGCGTGCTGCCCGTGGTGCGCGCGCTGGCCAAAGAGGGCGCCATCGTCTCGATCGACACGCGCCACGTGGCGGTTGCCAAGGCGGCCGTGCGCTGCGGCGCCTCGATCGTCAACGACGTGACGGGCTTCACCGACCCCAAGATGGTCGAGTTTGTTAAGACGAGCACCTGCGGCGTCATCGTGATGCATGCCGGCGAGGTCGCCGCGCCTACACGCACGCACGCAACGGTGCAGCTCGATACCTCGGCTGCGGCGTTTGTTGCCGAGAAGGCGCGCGAGGCGGCTGCCGAGGCCGCGCGTGAGGCTGAGAAGCCGGCTCGCCGCCGTCGCGGCAAGTTGCTGGGCGAGCCTAAGCCGGAGGCCAAGCTTCCGGGCGGCGTGGTGCAGCCCTCGTTGCCGTTTGGCGATCCGGAGCCCGCGACCGAGCCTGCAAGCGAGCAGGAGACGCCGGCCGCCGAGCAGGCTGCTGCCGCCGAGACCGTCGCGCCCGCGCCCGAGGCCACCGAGGCCGCATCGGAGCCCAATGACCGCCTGGCCGCCATGATGCGCCGCAGCGCCCGCCGTGAGGAAGCCTACGTGCCCACCTCGCAGCTCCGCCGCTTCACCCTGCCCGATTCGGCGCCCATCATGCGCCGCGTCATGGGCTTTCTGTCCGACCAGGCCCGCGCGCTCATCCACGCCGGCGTGTCGCGCGACCGCATCTGCATTGATCCCGGTCCGGGCTTTGGCAAGACGGCCAACGAGGACATCGTCATCCAGCGCGAGACTGCCAAGATGGCGTCACTGGGTTATCCGCTCATGTGCGCCGTATCGCGCAAGCGCTTTGTGGGCGCCGTCTCGGGCGTGACCGAGGCCGCCGAGCGCGATGCCGCTACGTTTGGCGTGTGCCTGGGCGCCATCCAGGCCGGTGCCAACATTGTGCGCGTGCACGACGCCGCGGGCTTTGCGCAGTTCCTGAACGGCTACTGGGCGGTTGCCAAGCCGCAGCCGCGCCGCGCGTTTGTGGCCGTGGGCTCCAACCTGGGGCATCGCTGTGACAACATCCGCGCCGCACGCGACATGATCGCCGAGATTCCACTCACCTGCGTGTCCAACTCCTCCAAGATCTACGAGAGCGAGCCGGCCTACGAGACGCGCCAGGACGCGTTTGCCAACGCCGTCATCGAGATTAAGACCGAGCTGGCTCCGCTGGTGCTGCTTGACGAGCTCATGAAGATCGAGGCCGAGCTGGGCCGCGACCGTTCCAAGAAGGCCAAGGCCAACGGCCCGCGCACCATCGACTTGGACCTGCTGTGGATGGACGGCGAGACCCACGGCGGCAAGAAGCTGCGCCTGCCGCATCCGCTGATCGGCGAGCGTGACTTTGTGCTGGTGCCGCTCGAGGACCTGATGCACGACCCGGCTCGGTTCTTCCGCTACAACGGCGTCGAGGTCAAGGAGCCCGAGGATCGCGTGGGCCATATCGTGGGCGAATTGGGGCGTATGTAGATGATCGAGATGAATGCTGTTGCCGCTGGCACCGAGCTCGACGCGGCGCGTGACGCGGGCCGCGAGGGCGTGTCCGCGGGCTGGTGCGCGTGGAGCGTGGGCGATGCTTCGCTGACGTTTTCGCTGGTTGTGCGCCCCGATGTGAACATGCACGCCTTCCACGGCCTGCCGTTTGTGG
This sequence comes from Collinsella sp. AF37-9, assembly GCF_003475115.1. Taxonomy (NCBI): domain Bacteria; kingdom Bacillati; phylum Actinomycetota; class Coriobacteriia; order Coriobacteriales; family Coriobacteriaceae; genus Collinsella; species Collinsella sp. AF37-9. The sequence continues at coordinate 10,413 of NZ_QROQ01000023.1, forward strand.
CCGCGATGGGCATGATGGACGCGCTCGTGGGCACGGCTTCGACGCCGGGGTTGGGCCTTGCCGGTAAAGTGGGTATCCAGTGGCCGAGCGATATCGTGTGCGGTGCGCCTGCGTTTGAGGCGTCGCTCGCGCGTGTTGCCGTGAACGGCGGTGCCGGTGCTGCGGGCATGTTTGCCGCGGTGACGGTTGATATTGAGCGTGCGGCGCTGGGTGAGCTTGGCGTGGATATGGCAGATGAGGCGCTGATCGAGGCATTGGCCGCCGCTGTGCTGACCCGCGTTGACGCCTGGGCGGTTGCCGCCAACACGCCGCAGGGCGCTGCCGGCCCGCTGGCTCCGGTGCTGGGCGAGTACTTTGACATGGTGCCACTGCTGGGTCGTCAGGTCGCGGCGGTGTCGCCCAACGGTTTGCCGCTTGCGGTCGGTGTGTTTGCGGGCCTGGACATCTGGGGTCGCGCGACCATCAAGACCGATGCCGGCGAGCAGGAGTTTCCGCCCGAGGCCGTACGGATTCGCGGACTGTAACGCGAGGCGCCCGCGCTCAAAGATAACGATGACAACGAAGCCCTCTTCGGCCTGTGCTGGGGAGGGTTTCGCCTATCTGGGGAATGGGTTGCCAGCGCCCTATTCCTCAAAACTGAAAAATTTTCGTTTTTGAGGAATAGGATTAAGGCGGCTCGGTCTTTCGCGAGGTATATTCGCTATAGAGCCTATTCCTCAAAACTGAAAATTTTTCAGTTTTGAGGAATAGCGATAAAAGACCGCGAGGAGGCCCCGATGAAACTCATCAATAGAACGTCATATATGGACACGTTGACGAGTCTTATTGGCGTGCCGGACATCAAGGTCATCACGGGCATCCGTCGTAGCGGTAAATCAAAATTGCTCGAGGCCCTCCGCGATTACGTGGAGGCACATCTGTCCAATTCGAATGTCATCCATATCAACTACAACCTCGATGAGTTCGAGAACCTGCTCGAGTATCACGCGCTGCTCGCCTATGTAAAAGAGCATCGAGTGTCCGGCAAACAAAACTTTCTGCTTATCGATGAAGTTCAGATGTGCGACGGTTTTGAGCGTGCGATCAATAGCCTTCACGCATCCGAGCAGTACGACATATTCATTACCGGATCGAATGCCTTTTTGCTGTCGAGCGATCTGTCGACGCTCTTTACGGGGCGTACGTTCGAGATCGAGGTTTTCCCATTCTCGTTTGAGGAGTATCGTCTCTATGGCGACGAGGGCGAGGTCGACCGCGACTTCGATGAGTACGCGAGAACCGGCGGTATGTCCGGCTCTTACCCTTATCCACTGCAGGAGCAGCGCTATCAATATCTCTCCAACGTCTTCAAGACGCTCATTGTGAGAGATATCGTGCAGCGGCATAACGTGAGAAACGAATCGGCGCTGCTGCGCATTGCCGATTACATGATGGACAACGTTTCCAACATTACGTCGGCACGCAACATTACTGATGCATTAAATGCGGATGGGTTAAAGATTACGAACAAGACGGTCGGCACGTACATGGGGTACCTGTGCGATGCGTTTGCCTTCTATAAAGTTCGTCGGTACGACATTCGCGGCAAAAAATACCTTAAGAGCGGCGAGAAGTACTATCTGGCGGACCATGCGTTTAAATATGCGCTTCTTGGTACACGTGATATGGATTGGGGGCGCGTATACGAGAACATGGTGGCAATCGAGCTGCTGCGTCGCGGATACGAGGTATACGTCGGCGTGCTCTATAAAAAGGAAATAGACTTTGTAGCAATCAAGCGGAGCGAGAAACTCTACATTCAGGTGAGCGACGACATCAGCTCGGATAAGACATTTGAACGCGAGATTTCGCCACTGCTGAGCATTGGCGATGCGTATCCCAAGATGATTCTCGCCCGCACGCATCACGAGGCCACGGATCGCGACGGAGTGCAGATCGTGGACCTGGCGAGGTGGTTGTGCGGCGAGGCGTAGCAGAAAGCCTATTCCTCAAAACTGAAAAAATTTCGTTTTTGAGGAATAGGACCGATGCATTGCTTAGTCCGCCGCTCGCGCCCGTGCTCGACTTAAGCCCCTGCCTTACCCCAGCTCCTGCATGCGGCGGTAGATTTCGCAGATGCCCTTGATGGTGAGCTGTCCGTCGACCACGTCGAAGGCATCGGTCGAATCGGCGACGATGCCGGCGAGACCGCCCGTGGCGATAACGGTGGCATCCTCGCGGCCCAGCTCGCGCTTCATGCGCTCGACCAGGCCCTCGGCCATGGCAGCAGCGCCCACCACGGCGCCGACCTTGATGCACTCCTCGGTATCGCGGCCGATGGCATGCTCGGGCGCCTCGAGCGGCACGCTGGCGAGCTTGGCGGCACGGGCGGCAAGCGCGTCCATGGAGATGCGGATGCCCGGCGCGATCGCTCCGCCAATGTAATAACCGTCCTCATCGATGACGTCGATATTGGTCGCGGTGCCAAAGTCCACCACGATTGCCGGCGCGCCGTAGAAAGTTTCGGCCGCAACGGCGTTAGCGACGCGATCGGCGCCTACGGCTTGGGGACGCGCCGCGCGCAGCTTGGTCACGGCGGCCGTCTGCGGCCCGATGACGATGGCGTCTGCGGCAATGCGGTCGGCCACGGCGTGCCACTCGCGCGAGAGCTGCGGCACCACGCCCGCAAAGGCGATCGCGTCAACCGCATCGAGCGAGAGGCCGTACATCTTAAAGAAACCCATCAGGCGCACGTGGATCTCGTCGGCGGTATAGGAGCGGTCGGTGGGCATGCGCCACGACTGCACCAGCTCGTCTCCGTCGAACAGGCCCATGGCCGTCTGCGTGTTTCCCATATCGATAGCGAGCAGCATGTCTACTCCCAGTGTTGGCATAAAAGGACGCGCACCATTGTATACGCGCCGTCGACGGCGCTCGGCCGCGATTCGTTTACGGTGATAGGGGCTGAGGGGTTTAAATATGAAGGAATTATGCTCTACGAGATTTTCCTTGCCGTTTACCGAACTCCCGCGTAATATTCTTTCTTGCGCACATGAGGCGCCCAGACATTGCGGGGTGGAGCAGTCTGGTAGCTCGCCGGGCTCATAACCCGGAGGTCGTAGGTTCAAATCCTGCCCCCGCGACCAAGAACTTGCAGCTCGTCGGCCTAGCCGGCGAGCTTTTTTGTTATTCCGGGACCGTGTTTTCGGTCCAATTCCCAACCTCTCAATCAAAGATCTCGATCTGTAACATCTAGACCCGATTTGGGCGGCTAGATGTTACAGATCGAGATATACCGGTGGATTGGGTCCCGTTTGTCTAAATCTATAACACGAGGGACGGATTTCGCCGAGTTGTTGTTATAGATTGAGATTTTCTAGCAGGCGGGTCCCGTTTGTCTCGATCTGTAACAGTAAGACCCGATTTTGCCGCGTAACTGTTACAGATTGAGATAAACCGACGGGCCGCCCCGCCCATCCCCATCCACCCGCCGCCACCTGATATTCGCCGATTTCCGTTGCGCCACTGTGCTCCCATGCCATATCCTCTAGACAACTACGCGGCACCATCGCCGCCGCGCCTACAAGAGAGGAATATCCATGACCGCACCTGCATCCAAGCTGCTCCAGCCCATTACGGTTGGCCCCCTTGAGCTCAAGAACCGCATTATGTTCCCGCCGCTCACCACCGGCTACGAGGAGCGCGACGGTTCCATCGGCGAGCGCAGCCTGGCCTTTTACGAGCGTCTGGCCCGTGGCGGCGTGAGCTACATCGTCATCGGCGACGTCGCTCCCGTTATGACCGCGAGCCCCACGCCCAAGCTGGCGACCGACGCCCAGATCCCCACGTTTAAGGCGCTGGCCGACACCGTTCACAAACACGGCGCCAAGGTCGCGCTGCAGCTGTTCCACCCCGAGTATGACGTGCCCGGCGTCGGCCGCATGGTCATGGGCTCCATGGCCGCTGCGAAAGCTGCGCAGGAGGCCAAGGCCGCCGGCGACGAGGAGACCTTTGCCGCCAAGATGGCCGAGTCCAACGAGATCCGCAAGCAGGCCTATGCCAAGCTGCACCACGACATGCAGCACTTTGTGAACGAGGCGAGCGTAGAGCAACTCACCCAGATCAAGGAGGCCATCGCCGCCTCGGCCGCCCGCGCACAGCAGGCTGGGATCGATGCCATCGAGGTCCACGGCGACCGCCTGGTGGGTTCGCTGTGCTCTGCCATCCTCAACAAGCGTACCGACGAGTACGGTGGCTCGTTCGAGAACCGCGTTCGCTATGCGCTCGAGGTCGTCGCCGCCATTAAGGAGGCCGCGCCGCAGCTGATGGTGGAGTACAAGCTCCCCGTGATCATGGAGAACCCCGACGGCACGCCGCGCGGCAAGGGCGGTCTGCAGCCCGACGAGGCCTGCGAGTTTGCCAAGCTGCTCGAGGGCGCGGGCATCGACATGATCCAGGTCGCGCAGGCCAACCACACCGGTAACATGGGCGACACCATTCCGCCCATGGGCGCCATGCCCTACAACTGGACGCTGCCCGTGGCCGAGCGCGTCAAGGCCCTGGTCTCTGTGCCGGTGGCAACCGTCGGCCGCGTTGTCTCGGTTGAGGCCGGCGAGAAGATCCTGGAGGACGGTTCGGCCGACATCGTCGCGTACGGCCGCTCGCTCATGTGCGACCCCGACATTGCGCTCAAGGCCGCCACGGGTGAGCCCATCCGCGAGTGCCTCAACTGCAACAAGGGTTGCGTCGATGCGATTCAAAACCGCCAGTACATCTCGTGCGTGCTCAATGCCGAGAACGGCGACGAGGCGACCATCGCTATTAAGCCGGGCGAGGGCGACAAGAAGATTGCCGTGGTGGGCGGCGGTATTGCCGGCCTGGAGGCCGCGCGCGTGGCGGCCAAGCGCGGCTACGACGTGACCGTCTACGAGGCGAGCGATCATCTGGGCGGTCAGATTGTGCTGGCGGCCGCGCCCCCGCGCAAGGACGAGATCATGCGCTCGGTCGAGTACTACGAGAAGATTCTGCCCGGCCTGGGCGTGAAGGTTGAGCTCAACCATGCCGCTAGCCCCGCGGACCTCAACGCCGCCGACGCTGCGATTGTGGCCGTGGGCGCGCACGACGTGGTCATCCCCGTTCCGGGTGCCGATTCGGACAAGGTCGTCTCGAGTTGGGACGTGCTGGCCGGCAAGGTGGAGCTTACGGGCCGCGTCGCCGTCATTGGCGGTGGCCTGGTGGGCACCGAGACTGCCGAGTACCTGCTGCAGCACGGCTGCGAGGTGGCGATCGTGGAGATGCTCGACAAGATTGCCGCGGGCGAGTCCGAGACCATTCTGCCACTGATCATGAGCGATTTTGCCGAGCACAACGTGGAGCAGCACGTGAAGACCCGCCTGACCGCCATTACCGACGAGGGCGTGGAGGCCATTCGCACCACCGAGGACGGCGCCGAGGAGCCGGTGAAGATCGCCTGCGATTACGTGGTGATGGCCGTGGGCTCCAAGGCCAACGCGTTTGACCTGGACGGCGTGACGGTGCCCGTGACCTGCGTGGGCGACTGCTCGGGCGAGCGTACCGCCGATATTGCGAGCGCCATTCGCACGGCGTATCACGCGGCCAACGAGCTCTAAGCAAGAAAGCTATCGCGTATTGAGTGGGCGGGGAGTGCCGTATCGGCGCTCCCCGCCTTTTTGCCAATAGAGTGTCCCTGATCAGCGGGTTCAGAAAATCCGAATCTTGAGCACCCGAAAATCCGAATCCTTAGAACATGAAAATCCGAACTATATGAACACGAAAATCCGAATCGCAACTACCCGAAAATCCGAATTTGCTACAGTGGAATAGAAGAATCAGAAAGCAGGACCTGGAAATCTGCGGGGGTGGCTCATGGCAGGTGAGAGGCTACATCGGGACGAATACATCCCACGTATCGTGGATGCGCAAATCGAGCGCTACCTTCACGTCTTTGGCGCGGTCGAGATTGCAGGCACCAAGTGGTGTGGCAAGACGTGGGCCGCGCTTGAGCATGGGGCGTCCGTCTCGTATGTCGACGAGAATCTCGACCTCGCGCGTGCCGACCCGGCGATGATGTTGCTGGGAGACCGTCCGCATATTATCGATGAGTGGCAGCGCGTTCTCCAAATTTGGGACTACGTTAGACACGAGGTTGACCGCACCCGGGGTACGCGCGGCGCCTATATCCTCACGGGTTCCTCCACGCCTGCGTTTGGCTCAAAGGCGGAGGCGCCCGCGCATAGTGGAGCCGGCCGCATCGGCCGCGTCCGCATGCACCCCATGACGCTTGCCGAGACAGGCGAGTCCAACGGCAAGGTGAGCCTGGCGGGCTTGTTTGAGCATCGTTTTGAGCCCTGTCGGTGCAATGGCGATACACCGGGGCTTGTCGAAGCCGCTTGCCGCGGCGGCTGGCCCGAGGCGATCGATATGGTTTCGGCTGACGCCCAGCTCATCGCCCGCGAATATCTCAACACCACGTTTTCGAGCAGCTTTCCGGCGGTCGGTCTCGACCCCGATATTGCTCGTCGAGTCTCTGCATCGATCGCGCGCAATCTGGGACAGGCAACCACGTATAAAACGATTCTTATGGATATGTTCGGTGCCGAGGAGGAGCCCGCAGCGTTTGCCGACGAGACCAAGGTGCGTAGGTACCTGGATGCCCTCAAAGGCATGTTCATTCTCGAGGAGGTCCCCGGTTGGGTTCCCGCCGCGCGCGACAAACGACGCTTTACCGTCAAGCCCAAGCGCTATCTGGCAGATCCGAGCCTTGCTTGCGCCTTGCTAGGTATGTCCTTGCAGGCGCTGCTTGCCGACTGGCAGACATTTGGTCTGGTGTTTGAGAATTTGGTCATACGCGACCTTTCGGTCTACGCACGTTCGCTCGACCTGCTGGATAGCACGCCCGTGCGCTATTATCGCGACGATTCGGGCCTTGAGTGCGATGCTATCGTGCAGCTAGCCGACGGACGGTGGGCCGCCTTTGAGATTAAGGTGAGTGAAGATAAAGCGAGCGCCGGCGTCGAGAGCCTCAAGCGCGTTCGCAAGAAGGTCTGTGGAAATCCTCGTTCACGCACACGCGAACCGGAGTTTATGGCCGTGATTGTGGGGGTGGGTGAGTACGCCCGCGAGGTCGAGGACGGTATCTACGTGATACCCGTGCGCGCGTTGGGGTGTTAAGGGGCGGCACGCCGTGTGCCCGCTGCCCGGTGCTGCGGATTGGTGCAAGTGGTCAGGTTTGTTTGCACCATGTCCTTGGCATATGGAAGAAGCTGCTATTCGTAATCTTTAAGACATCATTAAGGCTTGCGCTGTGGAGCAAACCGCAGGTCAATGCTATTCTTTTACCTTATCGTATGGTGTTGTATTCTGCCTGAATTCTATGCCTACGAGCAACGGATTGATCGCGACCAAGCGGAAAGGATGGCACGCCCGCTAGCATGGCAAACGCAAGCGATGAGTGGCATGGACCGACATAGCGAGCTCCAGCAGCACAAGACGGCGGCCGAGTACCGCCAAGCTGCCGACGAGCACGCGCGGACCCTCAAGGATTTCTGGAAGGATTTCCTGGTGAGCGGTCTGTTTGTGCTGGCCGCCATCGTTGCCATCTTTGCATGCCTGGCCTGGTTTGCCGCGAATAACCGAGTGAGCGCCACGGGGAGCACGATCGGGGCGAAGGGTCCGCGGTTTGTGCTCTCGGGAACGCAGGGCGGCACGGCGGGCAAGTACGACGCCCAGGACAACTACGCGTCGGACAGTACAAGCCTTGCCGTGAACAATCTTTTCAACCTCAATAACATGAGTGCCGATGGCAGTCTCTCTCCGGGGTCGGCTGGTCAGCTCCAGCTCAACGTCAAGCCGCTCTGCAACGATCTGCACGATATCACGGTGGAGATGACCTGGGAGATTTCCGTCCAGACGAGTGCTGTCGGCATGGGCTCCGCTGCGGATGCATCGAAAAACGAAGAGATCATCAACTCGCTTAAAGATTTGGTGCGCGGTCATATCCTGGTTTTTCAGGGCAAAGACGCCTCTGGCTTTTACTCGAATCCGCTGGTCCCCACGACCACCACGGTGACCCAGGACGGGGCCAGCGTCACCGTCATTACGCAGAGCTTTACCATCCCAAAGTCGAGCTTTTACGCTGCGGACTCAAATAGCACGACCGAAACCGTCACCAAAACCCTCTACTGGATTTGGCCGGAGCAGTTCAAGAGCTATGTTCACACGGGCAACGCCGGCTACGGTGGCAACCTTTTCGCTAACACAGGCGACGAGGGGGGATACACAACCCTCGTCGGCGACATCAACAATAACCACGCGCGCTATTTCCGCGCCGATAGCACGAGCGTGCCAGGTCAGGCGCCTAGCGCGGTTCCGCCTGTCGGAGCCGGCATGTCCTCTGCGGATGTGGAAACCTGCGCCAGCTACTACAACAACGCCGACGAGATTATCGGCAAGAACGTCAAGTACATTCGCGTGCGCTTCACCGCCAAGGAGGCGGATAAATAAATGGACGAGCAGCTTAATGCCCGCGAGCAGGGCGATATCAAACACAACGAAGGAGCGGCAAACCCCGGCGGCAACGGGTTCGGCTCGCACGGCGAAGCGCGTCCGGCTGGCCGCATCGAGCGCATCAAGGCTTGGGTGAGCGACCACCGTCGCGAATCCCTGGCCATCGTGGGTCTGGTGGCCGTGCTTCTCGTGTTGCTGGGATTGACGCTCGGATGGTTCGTCGATGCCAATCGCGGCTCCACCGTTGGCAAGATCAAGGAGCCGGCAGAGCTCAAGGTGTTGGGCCCCAACGCTACGGCAGCCGAGCAGATCGACCTGAGTTACAACCCCGAATACGGCGATACCAAGACCGGCAACACGGTGACGCTCAAGCGCCCGTTTTGCGTGCAGACGGGCGGCGATGGGTTTGAGCTGCAGCTTGCGAATACGACCAACATTAAAGGTCTTACTATTGAGCTGTACAGAGCCGAGAACACGTCTGCGCTCCAGACGCCCGACGTGAGCGGTACCGCAGGCGGCAAATCTTATAGCTGGAAAGCAACCGGAGAGAACCTGCTGACGAGCTTCATGCCCATCAACGACGCGGGTGATGGCCTGGCAACCGAGCCGGTCCCCGGCGCAAGCGACCCTACATTCAAGGAGTACCAAAACGTCCAACGCAACGCGCGTCCACTCTACCGTTTCAAGGTGTTCAACAAAGGCGACCTCAACGCTAAGACACTCGACAACTCGACTGGCAATGACACACTCAACTTTATCATCAAGCTTTCGTGGGACGAGAGCGCCAAAGAGACCGACGTGATTTACCTGATCGCGCGCAACACGAGCGGCAAGTAGGAGAGGGGGCGCACATGGAGAAGCGAGAGAAACAGCAGGATGCCGAGCGCGAGCAGCTGGCAAAAAGTAAGAGCCTAGTCAAGAACAAGCTGGTTGTGGCGGCAATCGCACTTATTTGCGCCGTGGCGCTCGTGACGGGTGGCTACTTTACCTATTCCGCCTACACCGCCAACGGATTTCTAAAGTCCGTCGCCGCAACGGGCACTGCGCAGAGCCTATTTGCAAGCGATTTGCTCACGGGCTATATGAGTGCGCCTAGCCCCGACGAGCTCGCCCGTGCCCAGCGCTCCGTTACGGTGTATCCCAACAACGGGCAGTGCAACTTTACCTTTAGCATCTACAACTACTTGCTGGGCAACAGCAACTTCTGCAACGACAAAAATGTGACATACACCTTGACGGTCGAGGGGCACGGGCTCGATGGCGCCACGTGGAGCTATGCGCCCCAGCCCGGTAGCAGCGTCACGCTTCCGGAGAATCAACCTACCAAGAACGACTACACCGTGACCTTCCCCGAGGGTAAGTTGGGACAAGCATACTTTGTGATTAAGGCCACGGTCGTATCGGAGCAGAGCCCCGGCACCGAGCTAGCCTGTCTGGCGGCGAAAGTCGTGCCGTCAAAGAGGGCCGAGGTCAAGACCGCTGCGGTTGAGGGCGCGCTGGTCGATGAGGCTGGCAAGTTTGCTGATTACGCTGCGTACAACTACCGCGTGACGGTTACGGGCGCACCGGCAAACGTCACGCTCGCGTGGGGGGAGAACGTGGAGATCGACCCGTTCTTTGAGATCAACCATGGCGCGACGGTGGATGCTGCAGCTCGCAAGGCTACGTTCACCATGGAGCCGGGTTCGATGGTCGTCAACTTTTACCGAGCGGACGGCAAAACGCCCGGTGGCTGGGGTGACCTGGGCATTAGCGTGAGCGGGACTACCCTGACGGGCACGACGGAGACTCAATAACTCTGGAAGCAGAGTTTTTAGGATAAGAGGTACGGAATCGATGAGAACGGCAAAGCGCATACTCGCAGAGTTCATGACGGTGGTCATGGTGCTCCAAGCATGCTCGCCCACGGTGGTTGCTGTGGCGGCAGGCTGGCAGAACATCTCGAACGAGATTGCTGCCGCATCTGCGAAGGCGTTGGATACTGCCGAGGGCGGCGAGACCAACGGCGATGTCACGATCGGGTCTGGGTCGAGTGATACCGGCGCCGACAGCGACAGTGCTGGGGATGACGCGGCGAAGGATGACGCTGCAGCAGGCGATACCACCGATAGCGCCATGGGTTCCGATTCCACGGGCGACCAGACGGAAGGCGACGATGCCGCTGACGATGCCGCCGCTGACGACGCCGAGCAAGATGCCGATGATGCGACTTCGGAGGACGCTGAGGCCCAGGCGGGTGCGACGATCACGGATTTGAAAAAGCTTGTCGAGCTGCTCGAGGCTAATGGTGCGGAAGGCATCGAGCTCAAAGAAGATAACAGTGGAATCAAAAGCCTCAATGTCAAGTCGTCAGAGGCGTTCGCCGCCCTGTCTAACGCCGACGCTTCGCTTTACTATGATGCGCAGATCAAGGTTATCATCACGGGCGATGCGAAGCTCACCGAGTCGGCTAATAACGGCATGTCTTTCCAGGGCTTTGGCAGCGATGAGCATCCGTTTGAAGGCAGGATCTATAGGTCGCTGAATGGCGTTGATAGTCCCGTCGAGCTCACGACTGATCGGACGGTTTTTAATAGCCTCAAGCTGACCGACCAAAACAATATGGTCAAGATGAAGTGGGTGGGCGCGACTAGCTATAGCGCGCCGATGGTCGCTTCGAAGGTCAGCGGTGCGGAAAACAGCGAAGAGAGCAAGACGCTTAACGCGTCGGTTGACATCGTGGAACCCGTGAACGTTGATGTGAAGGATACGACTTCCGCCTTGACGGCACCCCTCCTGGGTGCGACGACGGGCAACCTTGCTGCGAACGTTACCTATAGCCTCACCGATTCTCGAAAGAATCTCAACGCGAATGCGACGGGCAACATTGGCTTGATTGCCAACACGGTCGAGAGCGGGAGCTTGACGGTTGAGTCCGTCACATTCCCCAACGATCTGACCTCAGGCGGAGCCGTCAAAACGAGCTCTGGCAACGCTGGCCTGCTCGTAGGCGAAGTCAAGGACGGTGCGACCCTGAGCATTGGCACTCTGGCAAACGTTCCCACCGCCACCGTCCAGTCTACGAACGGCTCCGCCGGTGGCGTTGTAGGACTCGTTGGCTCGAGCACGGGCGCCATGGTCAACGTCACGGAGGCTCTCGACCTACACGCGCTCGCCGTCAAGAGCACCTCCGCCAGCGGCGGTTTCATCGGACAAGCGACCAACCTGAGCCTTTCGCAATCCGAGGGCGCAAAGGTGGCGTGTCCTGAGCGTATTGGCGATTCGAATAGCAAAATCTCCGGCGGCTTTATAGGCAAGGTCAGCTTTATGCAGTCGGTTGAGTTTACTGGCAATAACCAAATCGATACGGGTAATGGCGTTACGCTTGCGGGCGCGGCGCATGTAAAGGGCGCGGTTGACGGAGCCGGCTCGGTTTTCGGCGTGCTGGCGCTGGACGATCCAAGCGTTTCTGTGTCATTCAAGGACGGCTCATTCAAGGGCACGTTTGGGGACGACGCCAGTAATGCTGCCTTCGGCGGCCTTATTGGCTTTGTGAGCGGCGCTGCGAATTCGACCGAAGAGACGAGTCCTCTAAGCCTTCTGAAAGTTGAAGGCGTGACGACTAAGTTTTCGCTCGTTAAGAGCCCATATTTTGCTGGCGGCATTGTTGGATGGCTTGGTACGTCCGCTATGCCCGCCGCGCTTGAAATTAATAATGCTACGGTCAACTGCACCCAGGTCGCTTCAACGAGCAACGGCTTTGGCGGAGCGGTCGGCTGCATCGATAAAAACAGCGTCGCGGATGTCAACGGGATTACCGTGAGCAATGAGGGCAGCATCGCCAAGGGCGCTGGCATTGCCGCGGAGTGCTGGACGGCCACGATACGCCTTGGGGGCGAAACCGATTTTTCCAAAATGCATTTTGGCGCGGGGGATGCTACCGCGCAAATAGCCATGGTGCGTTCCGATTATCCGTCGCTTGTGTTCGCTCGCGGCACGGGCAGCGACAGCGAGCCGACGAATTCCAATGAAAAAGACTACTGGATATACAAGCGGTGTAAGGATGCACCCAAGATTGATGATCTTGGCGGAGCCCAAGATGCCTCTAAGGGCTATGGGGAGGTCGTAAGGCTCGACGGATCGAAGCTAAAATGGAACCTGATTCAGCTCAACGAAACTACGCATAAGCCTGAAGGCCCTTCATCGGCCAACTATAGTTGGCAGGTTGGTTATGTAAATGGCGCCGACAGCGACAAGTGGAACCAGGACCACACGCTCGACATCGACGACATACAGGATTTTGTTGTCCTAGCATTGTCGATTCAGACCGGCGGCTTGTATAACGGCGTGTTTGGCCCGACCTCAAACATGGCTGACCTTCTTGGGAGCCAAACGGTAATCAACCTGAACTGCGATGTCGATTTGTCGGGCACGGGCATTGGGGGTCTTGGCCTTGACAGCCTGAACAACGGCATATCGTTTTCGGGAACGTTCAACGGCAATAATCATAAAGTAACCCTTGCCGTCGGCGAGCCGTATGGCACGCGCGACGGGAAGACGCTTGCCGCCGGCGATACGAGTGACGGCAACGGTAAGATTTACCGCCATGGTCGTCTGGGCTTGTTCAATGCCATTGGCGGTGCCGCGAAGGTGAGCAACCTCACCATCGGCGGCTTCATGAAATTCGATAACGGCCTCAGCGTCGATGCCGGTTCGCTTGCGGCGTCCATTACGGGCACCGCCGACGAGAAACTGACGTTGTCGGGCGTAGCGTGCGAGACAAAGATCACGTGTGATGATACGTTCGGTAACGATGCGAACATCGGTGGTATTGCGGGTAGTGTATCGGCGGCTGCAAGCGTTGATTTCGGTGGCAATAGCAAAGCACAAACGGCTATTGCTACAGGCAATACGCTCAGGGGCGACACCCGCATCGGCGGCGCCCTCGGTTATGTGGGTGATGTAACTTCGACATTCAATGTGACCAGCCTCGAAGTTGGCGGCTCAATCAATACTGGTGACTGTGCCGATGGCAAGATCGCCCAAGTCGGCGGCCTTATCGGCTGTATTGTTCAGAGTACCTATAATGTCAAAAAGGAGATAGTCAGTTCGGCTGTCAAGAACGTCAACATTATGGGGCTCGCATACGACTCGTTCGATATGGCCGTGGGCAAGAACGGCGACAAGTACCATGGCGCCGGCGGCCTTCTGGGCTACAGCTGGGGCAACGCCATCGTTACCATTGGCGATTCCTCTGCGAGTTCCGACGATAGGCCCTACGCTCTTAAGACGAATGAAACTACTGTGACTGCGAATGGCTCAGTTGAGGTCGGCGGTCTTGTATATGCCACGAGCGGTCATTGGATCATCAATGACTACGCTGTCAATTTGGCGGGCGCTTCTTTCAATACCGATAGCGCCACTACGCTTGGCGCTCTTATTGCTCGAGGCAGTACGTCCGATTCGGCCAACAGCTTTGGCGCCGAAATCTCCTACACTGGCCTATATCTGGAAGACAAGGCCAGTTGGGAAACCGCTTATGCTGTGGGCGGGGCGTCCATTGTCGCTCCAAAGGTAACGACGTTTGATGAATGGGTCGCTAATGGCGTGAAGCCCGGAAGCAAGTTGATGGATAACGGCTGCAATGCGATCGTTTCGCTTCATACCCAGGCTGATACGTTAGACATGAGCGGGGATCCCGCCAAGGACAATAGCTATCGAAATCGAACGGTTTTCGGCGAGGGCGAGGATCACAAAACGAACGGGTCTGTTCGCTATTACTACAATCTGGACAGGGCTTTGACTCGGGTGAAAGACCTCAATGCGTCTGTAATGAATACGCCCGAGCACCTTGTTTTGTGGGCGGCGAGGAAATACGCCCCAAGTTCGACATGTACGTATCTTACCGGTGACAAAGAGAAGATTTTTACCAATAACGTAATCGGCCCCAAGAGCGGCAATCCGGTCACTATCGATTTGACGGGCTATAGCTACTATCCCTCAAATGTTAGCGACAACAATGTGACCATCCAAAACGTAGAGATCATCTTTTGCTATTCGAAAATAAAAGATGAGCAGCAAGGCAATAAAAGCAACGACTCGGCTACTCAGCATGAGAATATGCATTGCGGTCTTATTCGAACGATTGGCAACAGGAGCCTCACCGTTAGCAGCGTAACGCTTTCGGGAACAGTGGGCAGAGCTAAAAATGATGACGCAAAAGGACTTGACCCCAAGAGCGTATCGGGTGCGCTCGTACTTCGTTGTGCCTACGGAGCATCTGGCGATAAGAAGGCAGCGATCACAATTGACACACTGAAGCTCAACGGCCTGCAGGTCGATGGAGCGATGGACAAGCAGTATGCGCCGCTGCTGATAAACGCCATAACAAGGTACGTCAATTTGGATGTCAAAAATGTAACGACGTCTAAATATGCTGACAATTCTGGCGTCAATAAAACCGCGGCTTCAAGTTTGTTCGGCTATCTGGGCTATGACAAGAATTCTGATCAGGTCACAGCAAAGTTTGAGCAAATAAGCCTGCCTAGCCAGAAGGGCAATACGATTTTCACCCACGCGAGCCTGCTGGAGAGCTTTGGCTATACAACCACGGGTACTGCGGACTATACCTTTACCAAGGCCGATGCCATGGCCGGTAATGTGACGTACGGAAGCGAAATCGATGCCCAAGGCAAGGAATACACTGGCAAGCAGCTTTGGTATTACGATGAGGCGACGTATGGCACCGATGAAGGCTTGGTAGAGACGGATAATGACGAGAAGGCAAACGTTGAAGCTCAACGGTTCAGCAATTATCTTCCCTATGTAGCCAAGGGAAAAGCCACCGAGAACGGCGTTCAGTACCACGAAATCAAAGTCAACCAGCGCATTCCTAACTTCACGACGGGTTGCGGCACCTATGGCGACCCGTACGCGATTACCTCGGCATCGGAGTTCAATGCGGCGGCGAACTACATCAACAACGGCACCGCTCTTGACGGCTGGGAAGTTACTATCGTAAAGGACCAATCGGCGCTTTGCCAACGTCGAAACGGGGGCAGCGTCGATAATGAAGTTACCTATGTCTATAAGCAGACGAACGACACCAAGAAGAAGTGGGAGAAGAAGGTCGACGATGCGACCGACTCCAATGATGTGCTTTCCGACGATACAATGCGTCGGTATCTGCAAAGTGCGTATTACAGCATTGAGCCCAAGTCGGATGCGGATAACACAATTGAGCTCGATGGCTCGGCGTTCGCCGGATTCGGCACCTCGGCATACCCGTTCCGCGGCGTCATCGTTGGCGACGTGAACGGCACGGCTGCAACGATTGTAATCAAAAACAATACTGGCTCATTACGCGGTCTTATTCCTTACAGCTATGGCAGCGTGGTGCGCAACCTGAACATTCGCTATGTGGATGCACAAGCGACTATTACTTATTCTGCCAAGGATGCGGATGGTGTTCCGACGGCGTTTTTCGGCGGCGTTATCGGCTGCATTCTTGGCGGCGATAACATTATTGATGGCGTGGTCGTTAATGGGACGACGGCCGATAGCCCTACAACCGGGTTTACGGTTGCTGGTGGCGGAACTAAGCCGCATCTTGTTCCCATTGGCGGCTACGTCGGCGCCATTGCGGGCGGCGGCGTGATTTTCCGCCATACGGGCGATTCATGGCGTGGCGGCACAAAGGAAAAGTTCCTGCCCGCTGCGAAAGGCGGTGCCAACTCCCAGCTGTACGACAACCCCTACGTTGGTCGTGTGATTGATGGCTATGCCTTTAGCGAGGGCTGCGACGTTGAGAACGGAGACTCTAACTACAAGATCAACAAGCTTGATGTGAATGACACCGGCTGCGTAACCACGACCGATACGTACGTGAAATTCAGCTGGGATGCCGGCCAGCAAAACAACAAGGCTCCTAAAACTACAGTCAAAGATCGACAGGGCCTGCTCGTGCTGTCTGCCATTATTAACAGCGGCGCGGGTGCCGGTGCTGCTCATACCGACTCGACTGATGGCAATGGCACGTATCGCGGATCACATGCGTATGAGGGCAATAGCGTTCGCGACCCCACCTCCTCGACGGGATACAAGTTCGGAAATGAACGGTATGGCAAGGTTCGCAATGCGCAGTATGCTGCGGTTGGAAATCCTGCTGAAGCAGCAAAGGGCGATTTCGCGATCTCGATCAATGACGACCTTAAGGCGCCAGGCAACCAGGAATACCAAGGCCCATTAAACGGCGAAGACGGACAAGATATTAATTCGCCCTATTTGGTGAAGAAATACGCGACCGATTGGCGCACGGGCTATGTGTGTGCGATGGGCGTTTGCGGCATGGACCTGCAGTTTAAGCAAGGCGACCCCTATGATATGACGGATTACGGCTCGGGTTTCTTGGGTCTTTCGGGCCGCTATTACTCAAACGCATGCGCGACCGACAAGAAGGTCAACGACAAAGATTTCATCACCCCGGGTATCGCCACCATCAACGGCAACGGCGTGACGATTAAGGTTAAGAACAACACGCGCGAGTATGTCGATGATGACTACAACATTGCAGGCGTAGGCGGCTTGTTCAGCACCATCAAGTTCTACTCGAATCAATTCAATAAAGGAAGCATTGAAGAGAGCGGCAATGCAAACGTATGCAATCTCAACTTCGAGAGCTGCAACATTTCGCTTACCTATGTAACTCCGAACGGGGAGGGGCAGTCCACGTCGACGAGCAACACAAACAGCGGCTCGGTGGGGGTAGGCTGCCTTGCGGGCTCAACTGCAAACCAGGGAGTTTCTGGCAAGGTCGCCTATGGCGTGTTCAAAAACGTCGGCATTTCTAACAGCACCGTAGCCGGAGGCTGCACGGCGGGCGGCCTCATTGGAAGTGCTGGCCTTATGTCGCGCAGCACCGATGGCGCCAACGGTTCGATTGTGAATTATAGGGGAACGTCCTCTCCTGTGCAGCTCTACGACTGCTCGTACACCGGCCTTAACGTCACGGGCGAGAAGAATGTCGGTGGCTATGTGGGTACGGTCGCCTCGGCGTGCAGTGTGTGGACAACCGCAGGCACAGGGGTGAGTGAAAGGACCGTTGGCAAAAACTCGACCATAACTGCCACAGGGACAGTGCCCTACGTGGGCGGTGTGCTCGGCTATGTCGAAAGAAGCGATATCTCGGTCAACACCACAATCGGCACCACTGAGGTAGTCCCGTCGAGCACGGCAGTCATCTCTGGGGTAAACGTGCTTGCCACCGGGTCGAACTCCGATGACCATATGGGTGCCGGCGGCGTGGTCGGACGCGCCCGTGGCGGCGTAATTTCTATGAGCAACGTGCGCATTGATGGCAGAGTCGGCACCGAGAACGCCGTCATCGGCGATGAGACCGGAACGAACAATAGCATCTACAATGCGGGCGGCCTGATTGGTGAGGTTACGAGTAGCGGTAGCCCCAACAAGTACTGGTTCGACGACTGCAATGTCAAGAATGTCAGCATCGCCGGCACCGGCAAATGCTCGGGAGGGCTTATCGGCTACTTCTTCAGCAATGTGAATATAGCCTGCAACAACATCGCGATCGAGAACGCTACGATTAAGGGTAACTGGAGCGGCGGTCTGCTTGGCGCGAATAACGCGTCTAACAGTGGCTCCGTCATCATCAATGTCACCAACACAAAGGTATCCAACACCACGTTTAGCGAAAAGTCCAACGGCGGCATTATGGGCGATGGGCGTGGCCAGTTCCATCTGGTAAACGTGCTTATGGATGGCAACACCTACAAAAAGGACGCTAAGCAGGGCGTGCTTTTGGGCGAGGTTGACACAGGAACAAATAAGTACAGCCTCTCCGCAGCGGGCGTGGATGTAAAGCCCGGCAACGGCAAGACCACAAGTGACCTGCCACCGATGGTTTACACGACCAATACGGCCGCCGTAAACATGAAGTCGTATATCGCGTTTGGTGACTATAACGACACACTGGAAGCACCTGACAAGGGGATCACGCTCTACGGCGCGGACAATACCGCCACCACGGCAGCGAGCCCGTATGTGACCGCGAGCCCCGTAAGCACGCTGGCGGTGCGTGCCTCCGACAACGACACCACCGATCGCTACCTGTTTGGCGACGGCGCCACCATCGACACCGCGGCGACCGTCCAGAGCGAGGCAGGCACCGGTGTTGCCGATCGCTACACCTACACGAATATCGGCGGCATTAATGACAACGGCGCCTATCAAAATAAGTCGAGCTACGATGCCTCATCCGTGGCCAGTAAGTTCAATTCGAATAATGATACAAGCAACAACCAAGCCACAACGGATTTCCCTGTTTTGGTGATCTCTGGCAACGACAACACGACGGTCAAGAGCTATCTAAACATCGTCACGAACGGCGGCTTCTCCGACGCTTGCAGATTGAATAACGAGAATGGCACCAATCCGCACGTGACGGCCAAAGCAGAGGTTTTCCAACTCAAGGATGGTGTGTTCGTTAGAGACGATGACGCGTCGAACAATCCCACGCTTCGCGTAGTGAACAATGGCACGAACAATATGTCGTTTAGCCCAAGCTCCGATTGGGACAACGGCAAGGGCCGCTTTACGCTCCTGACCGTTACCTTTACCGAGGCGGGTCAGAGCTACAACGTTCAGGTGCCGATCATCGTTAAGCGCAAGCTCGAGATCGATTTCACTGCAACGTATGATTACGGCACTAAATTTAAAGAAAGCGACTACGCTAACCTTGGAAAAGATGCACACGTGCTTACGAGCTTTGGCGAGCCGATGACGGGTCTGCTTACCTGGACATACAATTCTGCCAATGGGAAGGAAGTCGACTTTGGCTGGGACAGCTATATGGCTGCTGGCGGCTCGATGAAGGGGCTCGGCAAGAGTATCCTCTTCAATGGTGCCGACGGAAGGTTGCCCCAGGGCACCCAGCTTACGCTCATCGATGCGAACGTTGATGGCAAGGCCGGTGGCAGGGAATATCACTATACGGTGGGCGAAGGCGGCGCCACGAGTGTTTCGCTGAGCGGAAACGATGGCTTTAAGGATTCTGCGGGCAATCCATATCAGGAGCGATGGCTGAGCGAGATTTTGGATGTGTCGGCCACACAGGATGGCGCCGGCACATGGACCGTGTGTGATAACGAGGCAGAGGCGACCGCTAAAGCGAAACTCGATGGCAAGTGGACGCTGTTTAAGGTTGCGGGTGCTGACGTTCCCAGCAACAGTCGCTATACGCTAAAGGTACCTAAGGAGAAGGATACCGGCAGAGAGAAGCGTGCATCGGAGAGCGTCTACCTAGTTGTCAACGTGCCCAAGTCGGGCGACGGCGTGACGCAAGCTAATATCAACGGTTTTACGGCTTCGTCTATTGACTCGAATTCTTCGGGTGGCCGCATATCTTGGAATCTGCATCACGTTTTGCGCACCGATAGCAACGACGATAATCAAAACGGTACGGCATCGACATACAGCATCTTGTCCAATTATGAGCAGAATGTAGTCGACAAAAAAGATGGGGCGTGCATTCCGGTTTCGAAGTCGGAGGACGGTGCCGCCTACGTTCTTTCTCTCGATGTCATGGATACGGTTACGTTTAGCCCGAGCCAATACTATACAGAGAGCGACCATCTGTTCTATCAGCTCGACACATCGCTGTGTCGCTATGGCGCCAACAACAACCTAATGGGAGTAAGCAGTTTCCCGAGCGGAACCTCGGCAATTGCGAAGTTCTATGTTGCCGTCGGCAATCAGAACTACAGGTGGAATGGCAGCGATTGGGTGACGTGTGACGCTTCAACGCCTGCGTTTACACAGATTGTGACGGATACGGGTGATGACTCACTGAGGCTCACGCTCGACCATGACCTTGCCGGAATCCGCAAGCGTGCAACGGGCGGATCCTTTACCGTGCGTACGGTAGTGGAAGAGATTCGCCTTACGCCGGACGGCTGCAACAAGGTTATCTCCCTGTCCAAGCAGTCTGGCGAGGACGCCTGTACCAAGATGTCCTATACCGCCAAGCTTTCGACGCGCGATTCTGGTCTTGCCACCTCGAGCCTGGCGATGACGAAGCGCGGCAACGTTGGATACTATCGCATGGACACGGGTGATACGACCATTACGCTATCGGCACCTGAGAAGTCGCAGCTTGGCATTAACGTGGACGACCTGCGTCCGATCGCGAATGGCACGATTGGTCTGGGTGCCACGTATGAACTGGGTGGACTCAGCAACGCCGCCGAGGCAATTGCGAACGCAGACTCTGTTGTGTACACGCTCTCGCTTCAGCGCCGCGGAACCGACGGCACGTATGAGAGCGTAACGGATGATATCTCAAACTACGTAACAGTGACGGAGAGTAAGCTTGCCGCGGTCGCTCCCTCCGGTAGCACGATCACCTTCACTGACTCGAAGGAGAACGGCAAGTTCAAAACGAAGAACGGTAATACGACGTTTAGCCTGCCCTTTACCGTTAAGGTCAACACGCAGGTTGAACAGCGTGAGCAGTTCTACGCGAACTATCGCTTGGTGATGACAGCGAGCCTGGTTAAGGGTGACGTGGCGAGCGCAACGCCTCAATCGCCCGACTATGTGACCTATACGCTCACGAGGGTGAACCTCAACGGCATCGACCACTAGTTCCGAAGCCAACTGGCTTCGCAAAGGGGGCGGCAACCACCCGGTTGCCGCCCCCTTTCTAGTCTGCGCGATCCCAGTCTTGGACTCCGCTGGACAGTTAGTTCAGATACGTATAATTCCAGACCGCAGCAGGCGCATCCGGCGCTCGTTTTGGGGAAGAAAGGGGCTCAAAACTAGGGTTCGGTAGCCATCTGGGCTCGATTCGCGTGCAATGAGTCGCCAAAGAACCCTCTCCGGGGACCATAGCGCAGCTTTATCAGCATAGAAAAATACGTATCTGAACTAACTGTCCAGCCGCCGTTGGAGAAAGGTGTTTTAGCTCTCCCGACCCCTCCACCAAGCTTTCCAACTTTCCACTTAACTTAACACCTAAGGTGGAAAGCTGGTAAGTTAAGTGGAAAGCTGGAAAGTAAACGGAAGGCTGACGTGTTAACTCACAGGCTAGGAGGGGTTAATAATTATGAAAACCATACCAAGCGAAACAAAAAGATATCAATCTGGTTGGTAAAACACCATCAATGAGCTGCGGGCTAACTAGCTGCGTAAATTAAACGTAAAGAAATGTCGCAAATTAATAGCAAATGCCCAGATGCCGCCGTTGCTTTTTCGATTAACTGCTACGCGCGAACAGTAAAATGCTACTATCTAACTTGCACGTAAGAAAGCAGATTAACGGTTAAGGCTAAGAAGTGGCAGGTATGTCGGAAGCAACAAGGACTCGCACGCATGCGCCCGAGGTTAGGCAGCGCGCCGTCGAGGTCCTCCAAGAGGGGGTCGGTCATCGCGTCCTCGCCGCGGAGCTCGGCATTCCCCAGGCCACGGCTCGTCAGTGGGCCCGCGCATATGCCGTGGACGGTGCCGACGCCGTTCTCAACGCCGGTTCGCATCATCACACCTATTCGTACGAAGTTAAGCTCGCCGTGGTCAAGGACCGCTTGGAAAACGGCTTAACGGTTCGCGAGGCCATGATCAAGCACAAGATTCCTAGCGAGTCTTCGGTCAAGGCTTGGTGCCGTCAGTACCGCGAGAGCGGTGAGTCCGCACTGGTCGATAAGCCGCGCGGTCGCAAGCCGCGCGTTAAAAAGGCGGAATAGCAAACGGGATGGTGCACCCACAGGGGCGCATTTTTCTTGCCGCCCCTCTGCTCCAATGCGGGCGTGCCCTTACCCCGTACGCCTAAAACTCCCCAGTTGACCGAAAACCCGCCGCCGCTACTCCTCAACTGAGCTATAACGTTAAACAATTGCAGCGTTTTTGCATGGGGGAGTGATGGTATGACGCTACTGTATTTCCTTACCCTGTTTCCGCTGGTACCAGCGCTGGGCATGCTGCTCGCGCGCGGTGACCGCGCCCGCGATGCGGTAGGGCTTGTAGGCTCTGGCATCATTATGGCGGTGACGGTTGTAGTCGCCGTCATGTTTTTTGGCACGGGTCCGCAGAGCTTTGAGGTTGCCCCCGGCACCTCGCATGTGCTCTCGATCATCAGTTCCGTTATCGACGTCATCCTGTGCGCTGTCATCCTGTACAACGCGTACAAATATAGGAACGCGCTCACCACGGTGCTCGGCATAGTCCAGCTGGTGGGCTCGCTCGCCTTTGCAGCCATGACGCTGCCCGCGGCCGAAGCCGTCACGGCAACGCCACTCTACCTGGACTACATGAGCGTGATCATGGTCCTCGCCGTCGGCATCGTTGGCAGTCTAATCTGCTTGTATGCCCTGGGCTACATGAAGGACTTCCAGGCCCATGACGAGCACGAGGCCGCGCTGCGCGGGCAGACCGCGCCCGACCGTCGCCCGCAGTTCCTGGCGCTCATGTTCCTGTTCCTCTCGGCCATGTTCGTCATCGTGACGAGCGACAACCTTGAGTGGCTGTTCTGCGGCTGGGAAATCACCACCGTGTGTTCGTTCCTTATGATTGGCTATACGCGTACGCCCGAGGCCATCAAGAACGCCTTTACCCAAATCATCCTCAACATGCTGGGCGGCATCGCGTTTTTGGCCGGACTTATGTATCTGCACGTTAACGGCATGCCGCTGACCATCTCGGGCATGATCGAGCTTTCCGGCACCGGAACCGCGCAGTCCGCGCTGCTGGTGATGCCGGTCATCCTGTTGTCGCTCGCCGCGCTCACCAAGGCCGCACAGATGCCGTTCCACACTTGGCTGTTGGGTGCCATGGTTGCACCCACTCCCACGAGCGCCCTGCTGCACTCGTCAACCATGGTCAAAGCCGGCGTGTTCCTGATGGTCAAGCTGAGCCCACTCTATGCCATCTACCCCGTGACCGGCTTTATGGTCACGAGTGTGGGTGCCATCACGTTTTTGTTCGCTGCCCTCATGGCCATCTCGCAGAGCAATGCCAAACGCGTGCTCGCGTACTCCACCATTTCCAACTTGGGCCTCATCAGCGCCTGCCTGGGTGTCGGCGCGCCCGAGGCCGTGTGGGCCGCCATCTTCCTGATCCTGTTCCACACGGTGGCAAAGTCGCTGCTGTTCCTGTGCGTGGGCACGGCCGAGCATCATATCGGCAGCCGCGATATCGAGGACATGGACGGTATGTTCAGCCGCATGCCGCACCTGACGCGCCTGATGATGCTGGGTATCATGGGCATGTTTGTGGCGCCGTTTGGCATGCTCGTGTCCAAGTGGGGCGCCCTGGTGGCGTTTGCGCAGACCGGCAACGTGCTCATGATCATGGTGCTTGCCTTTGGCTCGGCCGCGACGTTTTACTTCTGGGGCAAGTGGCTTGCTAAGCTTTCGGGCATCGATCCCACGGCTCAAAACGTTGAGGTCAATGTCCATAAGACCGAATGGATGGCGCTTAACACCATCGCCGCGCTGCTGATTCTGTGCTGCGTGGCGTTCCCGGTTATCTCGAGCGGTCTGGTGTCGCCCTACCTCGCCATGGTGTTTGGCCGCGTGCCGTACGTTATTGGCAAGGACGCCATGTATCTGATGGTGGTCATCGTGGCGTTTATCGCCGTGGTGCTGCTGACGTCGTTCCGCGTGAGCAACAAACCGCACGTAAACGTATATCTTTCGGGTGTGGGAACCGACAATTACCGCCATTTCCGCGGCTCGATGGGACACGAGGTGAAGGCCGAAAAGCGCAATTGGTACTCGGAGGACGCCCTTGGCGAGAAGCGTATTGGCCCCGCGGGTAGTGTTGTTTGCTGTGCCATCATCCTGTTTGCGCTGCTGTGCTGCGCGTGGATTGGGCCCGAGAGACTCGCCATGAGTGCGCCCTCGGTGCTGCGCGGCAAGTATTTCGAAGGTTCGGGCGTCGTGGGCATCTTTATTGGTACCGTGGCGTTTGCCTTGCTGGCGCCTTTGGTTGGTGGCCTGATCGACGGCGTTGACCGCAAGCTTTCGGCTCGCATGCAGGGCCGTGTGGGCCCGCGCCTGCTGCAACCGTTCTACGACGTTGCCAAGCTGCTGCGCAAGGCCCCCGCCAGCGTAAACACCATGGACGATACCTACATGGCGTGCGCGCTCATCTTTACCGTCGTGGGCGGCGGCATCTTTGTGTCGGGTTCCAACACGCTGTTGTGCGCTTTTATGGTGACGCTCGCCGCGATCTTTGTGGTGCTGGCGTCCGCTTCGACGCAAAGCCCGTTTGCCCAGGTCGGTGCCGACCGCGAGCTGCTGCAGGTTATGAGTTACGAGCCCGCCGTTTTGCTGATGAGTGTGGGCCTGTACCTTGCCACCGACAGCTTCGACTCCATCGCCGTGACGGGGCAGTCGGCCCCCATCATCGTGTACAGCGCGCCCATTTTCCTCGCACTGCTCGCGGTGCTTACCATCAAGCTGCGCAAGTCGCCGTTTGACCTTTCGTACTCACATCACGCGCATCAGGAGATTGTCCAGGGCGTCGCCACCGAGATGAGCGGCGGCACGCTGGCCAAGATGACCCTTATGCACTGGTGCGAGACCGTGCTGTTTTTGATGTGGGTGGGCATGTTCTTTGTCTGGGACAGCCCGGTGAGCTGGGTCGTAGCCCTGGTCGTGATGGCTGCGACGTACTTTGTCGAGGTCCTGATCGACAACACCTTTGCCCGTAGCACCTGGCGCAGCTGCTTTAAGCTCGGCTGGGGCGTGGCGCTGGTGTTTGGCCTGCTCAACCTTATGCCCATCCTCGTTGACGTGTTTATTTAGGAGGCGGCATCCATGGATCATAAAATGTCGCGCTCGCCGTGGGTTATTCATTACGACGGTTCGAGCTGCAACGGATGCGATATCGAAGTGCTGGCCTCGCTCACGCCGCTGTTCGATGCGGAGCGCTTTGGCGTGGTCAACACCGGCAACCCCAAGCATGCGGATATCTTTTTGGTGACGGGGTCGGTCAACGCCCAGAACCTGCCCGTCGTGCGCCAGATCTACAACCAGATGCTCGAGCCCAAGTGCGTGGTGGCCTGCGGTATCTGCGCGTGTTCGGGCGGCGTATTCCGCGATGCCTATAACGTGATCGGCGGCGTGGACCGCGCGATTCCCGTGGACGTGTACGCGCCCGGGTGCGCCATTCGCCCCGAGACCGTGATCGATGCCATCGTTGAGGCGTGCGGCATCCTGGACCAGAAGGAGACCGTGTTGCGCGCCGGTGGCGATCCGCTCACCGTGGGCGGTGCCGCTACCTGGGACGGTGGCGTTGAGCTGGGCGAGGACGGGTTTGTGGCTGCGGGGGCCGGGACTGACGGTGCCGGTGACGCGCCTGCCGGGAAGCCTGCTGCGCCCGCCGCTGGCGACGCACCTGCTGAGACGCCCGCCGCTGCAAAGGAGGCCGAGTAATGCAAAAGGCTATCTATACCACCGTCGGGATCGACAAGCTCCTGTCGCATGTCCAGGCGCTCAAGGGCGTCGGCGCGCGCTTTGTGCAAATGCATGCCGAGCGCAACGTCGACGACGGCTCGTATCGCTTGGTCTATACGTTTATCAACGTCCGTGCTGCTCAGGAGCATATTGCGCAGGACGGCAGCTATGCGATCGAGAACCTGGTGGTCGAGGGCATCGACCAGTACCAGGAGATTCCGTCCATCAGCTCGTATTACCCCGCGGTGTTCCCGTTTGAAAATGAGGCCCACGACCTGTTTGGTCTTGCCATCACCGACATGCAGATCGACTTTAAGGGCTTTTTCTACCAGG
Organism: Collinsella sp. AF37-9; assembly: GCF_003475115.1. NCBI lineage: Bacteria > Bacillati > Actinomycetota > Coriobacteriia > Coriobacteriales > Coriobacteriaceae > Collinsella > Collinsella sp. AF37-9. Next base: position 36,698 of record NZ_QROQ01000023.1, read on the forward strand.
TCTCGACTGCCGAACCCATGAGCGTCATCACGCCCGAGGTGAAGGCTGCGCGCGAGAAGGCCATGAAAGTCCGCGCGGCCGCCGAGGCCAAGGCGCGCAAGGCCGCGGCCGAGAAGGCCGCCGCGGCTGCGGCTGCTGCGGGGGAGGGTGCCGCGGGTGCCGGCGATGCTGCGGGCACTGCCGCTGCTCAGCCCGCTGCTGCTGCCGGCTCCGATGCCCAGCATGACGATGCCGCTGCGAAGGCCGCGCTCAAGGCCGCCGAGATGGAGGCAAAGCTCGCCGCCATGGATCCCGAGAAAGCGGCCAAGGTCCGTGCGGCGCTTGCCGCCAAGGCCGCCCGCGACAAGCAGAAAAAGGAGGCGTAAGGTCCATGGCTCATCGCTCCGTAATTCCGTTTGGCCCGCAGCACCCGGTGCTGCCCGAGCCGCTTCATCTGGACCTGGTGATCGAGGACGACCGCGTCATCGAGGCAATTCCGCAGATCGGCTTTGTGCACCGCGGACTCGAGAAGCTCACCGAAAAGCGTGACATGCACCAGTTTGGCTACATCGCCGAGCGCATCTGTGGCATCTGCGCCGTGGGTCACAGCTGCGGCTATGCCAGCGCCTGCGAGCGTATGCTCGACATCGAGGTGCCCGGCCGCGTGCAGTATATCCGCACCATTCTGCACGAGCTTTCGCGCATTCACTCGCACCTGCTGTGGCTGGGCCTGCTCGCCGATGCCTTTGGCTTTGAGGCACTGTTCTTTCGTTCGTGGACCCTGCGCGAGCAGATTCTCAAAATCTTTGAGAGCACCTGTGGCGGCCGCGTGATTCTGTCGATCAACGAGATCGGCGGCCTTAAGCACGACATTGAGGACTCCGAGCTGGCGGGCATTGTCCAGACGCTCGATGCCATGCGCCCCGACTACGAGGCCCTGGTGCATACGTTTTTGGACGACGACAGCTGTGGCGAGCGCCTGCACGGCGTGGGTGTGATCAGCAAGAAGGACGCGCTGGAGCTTTCGATGGTCGGCCCGTTTGGTCGCGCCTCGGGCGTGGACTACGACGTGCGCATGTTCGGCGACGGCGCCTATGCGGACCTGGCTGCATTTGAGCCCATCGTTGCCACCGACGGCGACTGCTATGCCCGCTGTCAGGTGCGTTGTGCCGAGGTCACGCAGGCCATGGACATTATTAAGGAGCTTGTCAGCAAGATCCCGCACGACGGTATCGGCGGGCGCACCAAGCTTACGCCGGCCGACGGCGCGCGCGGCGAGGTTGTGATTGAGCAGCCGCGCGGCGAGACGTACTACTATGTGCGCGGCAACGGCACCAAGAATCTGGACCGTTTTCGCGTGCGCACGCCGACGTCGCAGAACCTGGCGGGTCTGACACATGCGCTGCAGGGCGTGCTCCTTGCCAACGTGCCCATGATTATCCTGACCATCGACCCCTGCATTAGCTGCACGGAAAGGTAGGCGCGGCATGAGTTTGCTGACTTTTGCCAAGACGGCCTTGGGTTCTATGGTCAAGCAGCCGGTAACGGTGTGCTATCCGCAGGAGGGGCTGACGGCACCCGAGCGCTTGCGCGGGCATATCGTCAATGACATGGACGTGTGCATCTGCTGCGGCATGTGCGCGCGGCGTTGCCCGGCGGGCGCGCTCGCGGTCGATCGCAAGGGCGGTACCTGGTCGATTGACCCGTACGCCTGCGTGGTGTGCGGCGAGTGCATCGAGAGTTGTCCCAAGCACTGCCTGAGCATGGACACCGCGCGTACTCCAGTTGCGGCGGACAAGACCCCCACGGTAGAAACCAAGCCGGAATAGCTCTGGAATAGAGCTGGAATAGAGCTGGAATAGAGCTGGAATAGGGGCCGGTGGGGCAAAATGCCCCACCGGCCCCGCGCTTAAACGCGCGGTTGGGCCGTCGCAAGCAAAACTATGCCGGATTACGGGGCTGGATAGCGAACCTCCGACCATACAGAAAATCGCAAAAACAAAACCGCAGGTAGACTGCTTGCTGTTTTTCAAAAATAGGGGGTATGGATGAGGGCTCCGACTTTAGCTCCGTAATCCGGCGTAGTTTTGGAATGGCACCATATCCGTAACAGCCTTTGATCTCCCGTGGACAGAGGGAAACGGATCATTTTGGCCTTGCGAGGGCTGCCGCGTGACCCGTCTGCCACGAAATGGGCCCATCTACTGCGTTTAGACGGCAGCCCTCGACCACGGCAAGTAATGTGAAATGAAAACCGCAGGTAGAACGCCTGCGATTTTTCATGAAACGCGGCTATGGTCAGGGGTATCGGGTCAAACGTAGTAGATGGGCCCATTTCGTGGCGAGCGCCGTCAGCCGATCTCCGCGGGCGGAAGAAAGCAGATCATTTTGGTCTCGCGAGGCTTGCGGAGGCGCTTGTGCAGGGCCACCCGAACAAAACTATGTCGGTTTACTACGATGAATTCGACATTTCCGACCATGACTGCATTTTTCTAAATATTACAAGCGTTCTACCTGCGGTTTTGCAAGCGCGCAATTTACCGTGGTCGAAGGTGGGCGATTCATCGTAGTAAACCGGCATAGGTTTGAAATGGCATTAAATCGGTAGCATCCATTTTGCTATGCCGGAGCGGTTGGCCGTTGGGTAATTACCCTCGCAGATAGGCGATGGCGATTTGGGTGCGGTTGCGTAGCCCCATTTTGGCTAGGATTGAGCTGATGTGGTTGCGCACCGTGCCTTCTCCCATATAAGCCGTGGCGGCAATCTCCTTGTTGTCGAGGCCGCGGGCGATGAGCTCGGCGACTTCGAACTCGCGGTCGGTCAGACCGGCAAAGGCCGCGGGCCGGCGGGTCGCACCGGCCTCAGTGTCCGCCCCATCAAAGTCGACATCCTCGATCGCCTTACCCTCGAGCACGCGTTTACCGTCCATGACCTGCGCCAACGCCGGTGGAATGGCGGCGACATCGGTTTTGATCAGATAGCCGCGGGCGCCCAGTTTAAGCGCCGACACAATGTACTCGTCATCCGAGAATGTCGTCAGAAACACCACGCGCGCCGCAGGGTCGCGCTCAAGGATCTCGCGTGCCGCCGAAAGTCCGTCGCGCCCCGGCATCTGAATGTCGAGCAGCGCGATGTCGGGCGTGTGCTCAGCGTAGAGCGCGACCGCGTCGTCGCCATTGGCGCCGGTACCCACCACCTCGATCTGCGGCTGTGCGCCCAGGATAATCTTGAGCGAATCGACCACCAAACGGTCGTCGTCGACAACTATGAGCCTCATCGGGCCTCATCTCCTTGCTGTTTGGGAACGGTGGCAAACACACGCCAGCCGCCGGCGCCGGCGCGCGGGCCGGCGGTGAAGGTGCCGCCAAGCGCCTCGACGCGCTCGCGCATGGAGCCGAGCCCCATGCCCTCGGCGATGCCGCGACCGCCCGTCTGGGTCCCGCCCGTGCCATCGTCGGTAACGATGAGCTGGTAAAACGATGGATGCTCCAAGCATCGCACAACAACGTTTTGCGCGCGGGCGTGGCGCATGGTGTTGGAGAGCACCTCGCGCAGGACCGCCGCAGGTAGCGCGCAGAGATGTGGTGTAAGAGGCGGGGCATGCCCCGCCT
>NZ_QROQ01000024.1:0-10694 GCF_003475115.1 Collinsella sp. AF37-9
TTCGCGCTGCGGAGCCTCTTTGCGTCCTGCGGAATGTTCCGGAGAGAAACCCCCGTCACGCCCCCGGATCCCCTGCGTTTACGGCCTTGAGGTCGGCGTGGGTGGAGGACGTGGTTGATAGGGGTGCGTGTCCCGGTCGCTGTTCCGCGCTTTGCGCGAAAGGCGCGTTACTTTGGGATGGGTGGGGAACGTGGTTGTTGCGGTAACTGATCCCCGTCATAAATTATCCTCGGCATACTTGCACCTGTCTTCCCTCGTGCTACACTTTTCCTTGCTGTTTCAGGGCGGGGTGGAATTCCCCACTGGCGGTAAATCGGGCGGTGTCAAAGGGGCGCCGTGGCGCAGGTAAAGTGCCTGCGACCGAGCCGATGAGTCCGCGACCCGTGTGTGCGTTGGTTCGCATGCCGGCTGAACTGGTGAGATCCCAGTACCAACGGTTAGAGTCCGGATGAAAGAGGCAGGTGATCTTATGTCTGAACAGTCGCAGCATATCCATTTTGAGAACACGAATAGGTGGAGCACCAAACAGCTCGTTACCATGGCGTTGATGTGCGCCTTGGGCGCCCTGTTTATGTATGTGCAGCTGCCCATCCTTCCTTCGGCGCCGTTTTTGACCTATGACCCGTCGCTGGTGCCGGCGATGGTGTGCGGATTTGCGTATGGCCCTGGTGCCGGCACTGCCGTTGCCGCCATGGCGATCGTTATCCATGCGCTCACTACGGGTGACTGGGTCGGCGCGCTTATGAACCTGGTTGCCACGCTGGGCTATATTCTGCCTGCGGCTATCGTCTACCAAAAGATGCATACCTATAAGGGTGCCGTGATTGGCCTGGTGCTGGGCGTTATTGCCGCTACGGCGCTGTCCATGGTTGCGAATCTGACCATCGGCGTTTGGTTCTGGTATGGCTCGGTCGATGTGATCGCCCCGCTCATGATTCCTGCCGTGCTGCCGTTCAACCTCATCAAGACCGTGCTCAACTCGGTGCTGACACTTGCGGTGTACAAGGCGGTCTCTAATCTCATCACGCCCAAGAAGGACCAGGTCAAAGGCCGCGCATGATTGAGTGTCGGGGCGTTTCCTTTAGCTATGACGGTGCCACACCGGCACTCGACGGCATCGATCTGAACATCGAGGATGGCGAGTTTTTCTGCATCCTCGGCGGCAACGGGTCGGGCAAGTCGACGTTCGCCAAGCATTTGAACGCGCTGCTGCAGCCCGATACGGGAACGGTGCGCGTCAACGGCATGGTCGCGTCCGATCCCGAGCTGGTCTACGACATTCGCTCGACCGCGGGCATGGTATTCCAGAACCCGGATGATCAGCTGGTGGCGACGCTTGTCGAGGACGATGTTGCCTTTGGTCCCGAAAACCTTGGGGTGGAATCGGCCCAGATCGCGCAGCGCGTACGCGAGGCACTGAAGGGCGTGGGTTTGGTGGGCTTCGAGCGCCACGAGACCCATGCACTTTCGGGCGGACAAAAGCAGCGCGTGGCGCTTGCCGGCGTGCTCGCCATGGAACCGCGCGTGCTCATTTTGGACGAGGCGTCCTCGATGCTCGATCCGCGTGGACGCAAGGGCCTCATGAAGGCTTGCCACGCGTTGCACGATCGCGGCATGACCATCGTGATGATTACGCACTTTATGGAAGAGGCCGCCGAGGCCGATCGTGTCGCGGTATTTCGGGCGGGGCGCGTTGCCATGCTCGGTACGCCCGAGGAAATCTTGACACGGGCGGACGAACTTGCGCAGCTCAACTTGGATATGCCGGCGTCGTGCTGCTTGGGCACGGCGCTTCGTGCGAAGGGCGTGCCCGTTCATGCGCAGGTGCGCGAGGTGGATATGGTCGCCGAGATTGCGCAGGCATATGCCGACCGGAGTTGGACAGGCATCACCGGGCGGCCTTTCGCATCCCAGTTGGAAATCGCTGACGGCGCTGTTCCGGCAGACAACGAGGACAACGCGTCGGAGCCCGTCATCGAGCTATCCCATGTTTCGTACAGCTATTCGCTGAGCGCCCGAGATCGTCGCCGTTGGCACAAGCGCTCAGCCATCGAGGGCGCATCGAACAAACAGGCCCTCTGGGGCAACGACCCCAGCAGTCCGTGGGCACTGCGTGATGTATCGCTGACGGTGCGTCGTGGCGAGTTCCTGGGCCTTGCGGGCCATACCGGTTCGGGTAAGTCGACGCTGGTTCAGCATCTCAACGGCCTGATTCGTCCTCAGGAGGGTTCCGTTTACGCGTTGGGGCTCGACCTGGTAAACAAGAAAGATGCTGCCGCGGTTAAGGCAAAGGTCGGCGTGGTGTTTCAGTATCCAGAGCGTCAGCTGTTTGCCGAAACCGTAGCGCAGGACGTGGCGTTTGGTCCGCACAACCTTGCCTTGCCGCAAGATGAAGTCGACCGTCGTGTCGAGTCATCACTCTTGCGCGTGGGCCTCGATCTTTCCACGGTCGGCGACAAGAGTCCCTTTGAGCTTTCGGGCGGTCAGCAACGGCGTGTGGCATTCGCCGGCGTGCTCGCCATGGAGCCCGAAGTCCTGGTGCTCGATGAGCCCATGGCGGGGCTCGATCCGGCGGCGCGCAGGGATTTCCTAGGGCTCATCGGTCGACTCCATCGCGAGGGCCTGACCGTTGTCATGGTTTCGCACAGCATGGATGACCTGGCCAATTGCTGCGACCGTATCGTCGTGATGAACGAGGGCGCGGTGTTTGCCGAGGGAACCCCCGCGCAGGTGTTTGCGCATGCGGATGAGCTTAAATCAATCGGCTTGGGTGTTCCCGCTGCTCAACGCATGGCGTTGGCGCTCGCGGAAGCGGGCGTGCCGCTGCGTCGCGGCGGGCTCTATACGGTTGAGCCGTTGGCCGACGAGTTGGCAGATTTGCTGATCGGTCGCTCAGACGGTTCTTCTAACGTCTCGGACAAGGCCAAATCCGAAGCGATCGCGCGAGAGGAGGGCTGCTAATGGAGGCGTTTTCGTTTGGCAGCTACTATCCCGGCGATAGTGCAATTCACCGCCTGGACCCGCGAACTAAGTTGCTCTTGGGCTTTGTGTTCCTGATCACGACGCTCACGGTCGGCAGCTTCCGCGGACTGATCCCGGTCGCAATCTTCGTTGTCCTGATCTATACCGTGTCCCGTGTGCCGGTTCGTCGCGTCCTGTCATCGATGGCGCCGCTGCTGGCAATCGTCGCGGTGGTCGCAGTGCTCAACCTGTTTTCCGACCAGAGCGGGCGCATTCTGTGGCAGCTCGGCTTTTTGCAGATAAGCGAGGGCTCGCTGCATTCCGCCGCCTTTATGGCGTGCCGCCTGACCTTGATGATGGCCGGCATGAGCGCCATTACGCTCACCACACCGACGCTCGACCTCACCGCGGGCTTTGAGCGCCTGCTCGCGCCGTTTGCGCGTGTGGGACTTCCTGTGCACGAGCTCGGTATGATTATGGGTATCGCGCTGCGCTTTATGCCGCAGTTTGCCACCGAGATGAAGCAGACGGCCGATGCGCAGGCGAGCCGCGGCGCGCGCGTGACGGGAGGCCCGCTCGGCGGCGTTCGTATGCTTGGCAGTGTGGCGATTCCGCTGTTCACGGGTGTGTTCCGTCATGCCGAGACGTTGTCTGCCGCCATGGATGCCCGTTGCTATCATGGCGAGCAGAGCCGCACGCGTCTGCATGCGCTTGCATTTGGCCGTGGCGATGCGTTGGCGGCGGTGGTGACGGCGTTGCTGCTCATCTGCGTCATCGTCATCAATCTTCAACTTGTTTAGGCGCGATTCGAGCGCAGGAAAGGGGTCCCTATGACCGACAACGACCGCACGGCGCAGCTCGAGCGCGCCTGTTCGTATCTTAGGCGTATTCCGGCGTGGTATCTCGCCACAATCGACGTGACGGACGGACATCAGCCGCGCGTGAGGCCGTTCTCGTTTGCCATGGTCGATGATGGCAAGCTGTGGTTTTGCACCTCGCGCGATAAGGACGTGTGGGCCGAGCTCAGCGCGAACCCCAAGTTTGAGGTTTCGGGTTGGAAACCGGGGGAGTGTTGGATTGTGCTGACCGGCGAGGCCGCGCTCGAGGACGACGCGGTTGCGAGCGACAAGGTGCGTCAAGCGGGTTTTAAGCACATGGTGGGCATCGGCGAAGAACACGAGAGTGCCAACGACGGCCGCCTTGCTTTCTTTTCGGTCCGCAACATTGCCGCGCGCTTCTGTGATATCGACGGCAGCGAGGAGCGCCTGGAGCTCTAACGTTTACCAACCAGTCAAATGAGCTAGCGGCAGGAGGAACCGTGGACGGATTGAATACGGTGTTGGAGTATCTGACGTCGGTGCCGGCATGGTATTTGGCGACGAGCGTTGACGGACAGCCTCATGTGCGTCCGTTTTCGTTTGCGCAGATCCAGGATGGCAAGCTGTGGTTTGTAACAGCGCGCACCAAAGATGTGTGGCAAGAGCTGCTGCAAAACCAGCGCTTTGAGGCCACGAGTTGGTGGCCGGGCCATGGCTGGCTCATCTTGCGCGGGCGTGCCGGCTTGGATGACCGGGCTTTAGGCGAAATGCGCGAAGCTGGGTGGAAGCATCTAGAGCGCCTGGGCGAGCACTATGAGGGGCCTAACGACCCCACGCTCGTCTTCTTTAGCGTCGAGGATCCCGAGGCTTTTATCTGCAATCACGACGAATGGGTGCCGGTCGAGCTCTAGCCAGCTGGTTCATCCTAACAACTTGGTTTTCGCATGGGCGGGCCCCGTATTGCCCGGCGCCGTTAGGAGCGCCGGTCAATACGGGGCCCGCTCCATTTGTCAATTCCTTCAAGCGAATGTGTCGGGAATGTTTCAATGCATGAATATGCAAGCCATTTACGTATTCATGCATCTTTTGGTGCTAAAGTTTCAACCCAATTCATAACGACCGCTGCGAAATGCGCATCGGTGCATAACTCGCAGACAAGGAGTCTGATATGTCTTTGAAGGTTGGAATCGTCGGCGCGGCTGGATATGCCGGAGCCGAGCTCATTCGCCTCGTCCTCGGTCATCCCGAGTTTGAACTTGCTGCCATTACGTCCAACGCCGATGCCGGCCAGCCGTTGTCTGCGGTGCACCCGAGCTTCACCGGCGTAAGCGATCTTGTCTTTACGACGCATGATGCCCCTGAGCTCAAGAACTGCGACGCGGTCTTTTTGGCCGTGCCGCACACGGCTGCCATGGCACAGGTGCCCGCGCTGCTTGCATCGGGCGTCTCCTGCTTTGATCTTTCGGCCGACTACCGTCTGAACGACGCGTCCGTTTTTGAGGCTTGGTATGCCGCCGAGCATACGAGCCCCGAGCTGCTCAAGACCCGTGCCTTCGGTCTGCCCGAGCTGTTCTGCCAGGACTTGGAGACCGCCGCATCCGACCATGCCGACGGCAAACCCGTGCTGGTCGCCTGCGCCGGTTGCTATCCCACCGCAACGAGCCTTGCCGCCGCGCCCGCCGTGCGCGCGGGCTGGGTGGCCGAGAACGGTCCCGTGATTGTCGATGCCATTAGCGGCGTGACGGGCGCCGGTAAGTCCTGCAACGCCCGCACCCATTTTTGCAGCGCCGATGAGAACTTGGAGGCCTACGGCGTGGGCAAGCATCGCCACACGCCCGAGATTGAGCAAATCCTTGGCCTGACCGATCGCGTCGTCTTTACCCCGCACCTGGCACCGCTCAAGCGCGGTCTGCTCTCCACGGTGACGCTGCCGCTCGCGCCGCAGGCTATCGATACCTTGACCCTTGAGGACGTTGTCGACCATTACAAGCAGTTCTACGCCGGTCGCACCTTTGTGCGCGTGCTCGATGCCGGCCAGCAGCCCAAGACGGCTTCGGTCGTCGGCACCAACGCTGCCCAGATTGGCCTCGCGCTCAACAAGCGCGCGGGCGTGCTGGTGGCGACGGGCGCCATCGACAATCTGTGCAAGGGCGCTGCGGGCCAAGCGGTCCAGTGCGCCAATATCGTCTTTGGCTTTGACGAGCGACGAGGCTTGCCCACAGTGGCGTGCCCGGTGTAGCACATTCGATTGTTAACGATTTGGTAGTCGGGCATCGAGTGGGGCGCCACTCTTAAGCTGGTCTCATGATCACGACTGGCATGGCGCACCAACCGATGTCCGTTTTTTGTTTGATATAAGGAGTCGTAAGGACGATGAATACAGAGCAGTTCGATATCAAGATTCGTGCCGTCGAGGGTGGCATTACGGTAGCGGCCGGCTTTAAGGCCGCGGGTATTCATGCGGGTTTTCGCAAGAATCCCGAGCGCTTGGATTACGCGCTCGTCGTGCCCGATAAACCCTGTCCCGGTGCCGGCGTGTTTACGACCAATCGCTTTTGCGCAGCGCCTGTGCAGGTGAGCCGCGCCAACCTGGGCGGTGTGGGCAAGGGCTATGGCATCATCGCCGGCGTTTCAATCAACTCCGGCAACGCGAATGCCGCCACGGGCGAGACGGGCCTTGCCTGCGCGCGCGAGACGTGCAACATCGCCTCGCAGGTCATCGGCTGCGAGCCCCAGCAGATTCTGGTTGCCTCCACGGGTGTGATTGGCCAGATTCTGTCGATCGACACGTTTGAGACCGCCATTCCTGCTGCCTACGAGGCGCTCTCCGCCCACGGTGGCGCCGATGCCGCTCGCGCCATCATGACGACCGACACGCACTCCAAGGAGTACGCCGTATCCTACGTCAGTGAGGCTGCGGGTCATGCGGGCAATGTCTATACGGTAGGCGGAATGTGCAAGGGCTCGGGCATGATCATGCCCAACATGGCCACCATGATCGCAGTTATCACCACCGATGCCCCCGTCGAGCCTGCGGCACTTCATGCCCTGCTGCTCTCGACCGTCAAGCAGACCTTTAACAAGGTAACGGTCGATTCCGACACCTCGACCAACGACACCTGCATCATGCTTGCCTCCGGCGCCGCTGCCGCAGATGCCGAGCCTATCGTCGAGGGCTCCGATGCCTTTGACGAGTTGGCATTTGCCGTGCACGAGGTGTGCGAGAGCCTGGCGCGCAATATCGCCGCCGATGGTGAGGGCGCATCCAAGCTTGTTACAGTCAACGTTACCGGCGCCGCCAACGACGAGGAGGCCGATATCGCCGCCCGTGCCGTTGCCAACTCGCCGCTCGTTAAGACCTGCATCGCCGGCCACGACTGCAACTGGGGCCGCGTTGCTATGGCGCTTGGCAAGTGCGGCGTGAAGTTTAATCAGGAAGACGTTTCCATCGACATGATGGGCATGCCTGTCTGTCGCGACGGTCTGACTGTTCCCTTTGACGAGGACGAGGCTCTACGACGTTTTGAGGCGCCCGAGATCGTGATCTCGGCCGACCTGGGTGCAGGCAACGCGGCAACGACCGTGTGGACCTGCGACCTCACGCATGAGTACATCTCCATCAACGGCGACTACCGTTCCTAGATTCCAGACACGCTGCGCATCTTGCCGCGATTGCGGACAGCGGAGCACGGCGCGATAACGATACGAAAGACGAGGCAGATTATGAAATTCGCACGCGATTGTCGTTCGAGTGAATCCAACGAAGCAACCGCGCAGCTGCTGTTCGAAGCGCTGCCGTGGATTAAGAACCTGACCGGCAAGACGGTTGCTATCAAATATGGCGGAGCCGCCATGGTCGACGAGCAGCTGCGCCGCGACGTGATGAGCGACATCGTCCTGCTCAAGATCATCGGCATGCGCCCTGTTATCGTGCACGGTGGCGGCAAGGCCATCAACGAGGCGCTGAGCCACTACGACATCCCCGTCGAGTTTATGAACGGCCAGCGCGTGACCACGCCGGCGACCATGGATATCGTGCGCGAGGTGCTGGGCGGCAAGGTCAACCAGGAGCTGGTCGCGGCGCTCAACCATCACGGCAACCTGGCCGTGGGCGTTTCGGGCAGCGATGCCGGTACGCTCATCGCCGAGCCACTCGACCCCGAACTCGGCCGCGTAGGCAAGGTCACGCACGTCAACACCGACTATATCGAGCGCCTGCTCGATAGCGAGTACATCCCCGTCATCGCTACCGTCGCGGCGGGGGAGGACGGCGGTTTCTTCAACATCAACGCCGATACCGCCGCCGGTGCCGTTGCGGCGGCGCTGCATGCGCATAAGGCGATCTTTTTGACCGACGTCGACGGCCTGTACAAGGACTTTAGCGATAAAGACTCACTCATCTCCAACCTAACGCTCGACGAGGTTAACGAAATGCTCTACGGCGGCGAGGTCGATAAGGGCATGATTCCCAAGCTGCGTGCGGCCGTCGATGCGCTTGCCGGCGGCGTATTTCGCGCTCACATCATCAACGGCACCACGCCGCATTCGCTGCTGCTGGAGCTGCTGACCGATGCCGGCGTCGGCACCGTGATCCATTCCACCGAGACGGCTTACGAGTTCGATACGCATCCGCATCCGCTTTCGACGTTTGCTGCGCGTCTGACCGAGAACCTCGACGAGGTCGAGAAGCTTCAGACAGTCTAACTGACCCGCAGCCGCCCCATTTCTGCACCCATAGGCCTGCGCCGTCCGGCGCTCAACGAAAGGCATCCCATGTCATTTGCAGCTCAGCAATCGCTTGAATCCCATTACGTTATGCATACCTTTGGCCGCTCTCCGGTCGAGTTTGTCGAGGGTCACGGCATGAAGCTCACCGGCGACGATGGTCGTGAGTACCTCGACTTTCTTGCCGGCATCGGCGTGTGCAGCCTAGGTCATGGCGACCCGGCTGTGCTCTCGGCGCTCGAGGCACAGACCAAAAAGCTCATGCATGTCTCCAATTACTTCTACATCGAGCAGCGTGGACAGGTCGCGGCGCTGCTGTCCAAGCTTGCCAACGACGACTTAGATGGTGCACGCGTGCTTGCCGATGCCATTGCCGCCGGCGATGAGACCACGGCAGCTGCTCTTGGTGCCCCGGCTGCGGATGAGCAGGTTTGGGAGACCTTCTTTGCCAACTCCGGCGCCGAGGCCAATGAGGGCTCGATGAAGCTTGCGCGCCTGTACGCCAAGCGTGCCGGTAACGGCGGCAACACTATCGTGTGCATGCGCGGCGGCTTCCACGGCCGTACGCTCGAGACCATTGCCGCCACCATGCAGGATTGGCTGCAGGATAGTTTCCGCCCGCTGCCGGGTGGCTTTGTGGCCTGTACGCCCAACGATATCAATGAACTGCGTGCGATCTTTAAGCAGCTGGGGAGCGAAATTTGTGCCGTGATGCTCGAGCCGATCCAGGGTGAGAGTGGCGTGCACCCCATGACCGAGGAGTTTATGGCGGCAGCGCGCGACCTGGCACACGAAGTGGGCGCCGTGCTTATAGCCGACGAGGTCCAGTGCGGCATCTTCCGCTCCGGCAAGCCGTTTGCATTCCAAACCTATGGCGTGGAACCCGACATCATGAGCCTTGCCAAGGGCATTGCCGATGGCGTGCCCATGGGTGCCGTCGTAGCAAAGAAGGAGATTGCCGACGTTTTTAAGCCGGGCGACCACGGCTCGACCTTTGGCGGTAGCTGCTTGGCTGTCGCGGCGTGCGCCGCGACGCTCTCCGCGCTCGTGCGCGGCGATTATGCCGACCATGCTGCCAAGGTAGGCGCCTATATGGAGGCAAAGCTCGCCAAGCTGCCGAACGTGACCGAGGTGCGTGGCCGCGGCTTGATGCTCGGCTGTGATTTGGATGATGCCGCGGGCGACGCGCATGATATTGTTGCCCGCGCGCTGGCCGCCGGTGCCGTGATTAACGCTACGGGTGCCCATACGCTGCGTTTCCTGCCGCCGCTCGTCTGCGAGGAATCCGACGTGGACAGTCTGATCGAGATTCTGTCGGGTGTCTTGGGCTAACGCGGCGCAATAACTCAATTTGAACAGGGTTCCGGACTGTGGACGTGCCATATGCGGCACGATTCAGCGGTCTGGAGCCCGTTTTGCCTTAGATTTGCTAAGGCGGGGAGACCTGCTGGTCAAAAAACATCAAATATGAGTACTGTTACCGATTTGGTAACAGCAATTTTGGACTAATAAGGCCAGATAGCTAGTCGAAATGGCGATGAATGTACGATTTTGATCCAATTGCTAGTCCTTATAATGGACATATGTTGCGTAACTTAAGCAAATATTATCTTCTGATATGTTGTAAGCAAGGTAGCAGTACTCATTTTTGCCATTTTCTGGCCACGGCCTTTGTGACAGACGTGCTGGCGGGTTCGAATCCCTCTGCACTGGGCCCAAAAAGGAAAGGCCCCCATCGCTGGGAGCCTTTTCAATCAAGTGGTGGGCGATGAGGGATGTCGCGTGCGGCTGACGCCGCCCGCTCTCGCTTCGGGCCTACGGCCCTCGCGTGCTGCGCTGGAAAACGCTTCGCGTTTCCTCAGCTCCGCACCCTTTCGGGTTCGAATCCCTCTGCGATGGGCCCAAAAATGAAAGGCCCCCATAGCTGGGAGCCTATCAAATCAGTGGTGGGCGATGAGGGATGTCGCGTGCGGCTGACGCCGTCCGCTCTCGCTTCGGGCCTACGGCCCTCGCGTGCTGCGCTGGAAAACGCTTCGCGTTTCCTCAGCTCCGCACCCTTTCGGGTTCGAATCCCTCTGCGATGGGCCCAAAAATGAAAGGCCCCCATAGCTGGGAGCCTATCAAATCAGTGGTGGGCGATGAGGGATGTCGCGTGCGGCTGACGCCGTCCGCTCTCGCTTCGGGCCTACG
>NZ_QROQ01000024.1:10704-39709 GCF_003475115.1 Collinsella sp. AF37-9
TCGAACCCCCAGCCTTGTGCGTGTAAAGCACCTGCGCTAACCGTTGCGCCAATCGCCCGTGCGGAGAGAGTATAGCAAAACAATCGCCTCATTCACCTCATATCCATTAAAGGTAACCGGCGCGTGTCGGCGCGGAGCTGATTCAGTTGAGATTGCCTGAACATTCCGCCCCTCTTTACGCCCTCGGGTATACTCAAAAGCTACTGATTCGATTTGATACCCAGCAACAGCAGAGGGGATAGTATATGTGCGGTTTTGTCGGTTTTGTCGGTGGGACGGATAACCAATCCGAGGTGCTCACCAAGATGATGGACCGCATCGTCCATCGTGGTCCCGACATGGGCGGCCAGTTTATCGACGGCCGCGTTGCCCTGGGCTTCCGCCGCCTGTCGATCCTCGACCTGACCGAGGCCGGCGCTCAGCCCATGGCCAATGAGGACGGCAGCGTCGTTATCGTCTTCAACGGCGAGATCTACAACTTCCAGGAGCTTCGCTCCGAGCTCGAGGCCAAGGGCTATAAGTTCCACTGTGGAGCCGACACCGAGAGCCTCCTGCACGGCTACGAGGAGTGGGGCGAGGCCGTACTCGATCGCCTGCGCGGCATGTACGCCTTCGTCATCTGGGACAAGAAGAAGAACAAGCTTTTTGGCGCCCGCGACATCTTTGGCATCAAGCCGCTCTACTACTATCCCATGGCCGATGCGGGCGACGGCGCTCCGGGCGTGCTCTTTGGCTCCGAGATCAAGAGCTTCCTGGACTACCCGCACTTCCACAAGGCGGTCAACAAAAAGGCCCTGCGTCCGTACATGACGCTGCAGTATTCGGCAACCGAGGAGACTTTCTTCGAGGGTGTCTACAAGCTGCCGCCGGCGCATTACTTTACCGTAGACATCCCGACCGGCAAGATGAACATCGAGCGCTATTGGGATTGCGATTACTCTGCCGTCGAGAAGCCGTTCGAGGAGTACGTCGACGAGCTGGACGAGGTCGTGCACGAGAGCGTCGAGGCCCATCGCATCGCTGATGTTAAGGTCGCTTCGTTCCTCTCCGGCGGCGTCGACTCCAGCTATATCGCCGCTTGTCTCATGCCCGACAAGACCTTCTCGGTGGGCTTCGATTACAAGAATTTCAACGAGACCAACTACGCCAAGGAACTTTCTGACAAGCTCGGCGTCGAGAATGTCCGCAAGATGATAACCGCCGACGAGTTCTTCGGTGCGCTCGAGGACATCCAGTATCACATGGACGAGCCGCAGTCCAACCTGTCTTCCGTGCCGCTGTGGTTCTTGGCCGAGATGGCCCGCAAGGACGTCACCGTCGTGCTTTCGGGCGAAGGCGCCGACGAGCTCTTTGGCGGCTACGCCTACTACGAGGACACGGTCCCAGTCCGCAAGTACAAAAAGATGGTGCCGCTGCCCATCCGTCGCGCGCTCGGTAACCTGGCGCTGCATATGCCGTACTTCAAGGGCCATAACTTCCTGGTCAAGGGTGCCGAGATCCCTGAGAAGTCGTTCCTGGGACAGGCTCTGGTATGGCCGGAGCGCGAGGTCGACGGCGTGCTCAAGCCCGAGTACAACACCGGCGATGGCGCCTTCGAGCTTGCCGCTCCCATCTATGCGCGCGTGAAGGGTCAGCCCGAGCTGGTCAAGAAGCAGTACCTGGACATGAACATGTGGCTTCCGGGCGACATTCTGCTCAAGGCCGACAAGATGTGCATGGCGCACTCGCTGGAGCTGCGCGTGCCCTTCCTGGACCGCAAAGTCATGGAGTTCGCCGAGCACATTCCCGACCGCTACCGCATCAACGAGAACGGCAACAAACAGGTACTCCGCCACGCTGCCAACAAGTCGCTGCCCGATGAGTGGGCCACCCGTCCCAAGGTGGGCTTCCCGGTGCCGATTGTCTACTGGCTGCGCGAGCAAAAGTGGTACGACTATGTCAAGGAGTACTTCACCGCGCCGTGGGCAAGCGAGTTCTTCGATACCGACGAGCTCATGCACCTGCTCGATCTGCACTTTGCGGGCAAGGGCGATTTCCAGCGCAAGATCTATACGCCGCTCGTGTTCCTGGTGTGGTACAAGCGCTTCTTTATCGACGAGGACCAGCCCGCTGTTCAGGCTGCCTAGCCTCGGCTTACGAACGCCTGCGCGTAACGGCTCCTCCGGGAGCCGTTTTTGCGTGGGTGCGTTTCAGTTACTATAAAAACCGTCCCTGCCAAATGGCTGAGAAAGGTGAAAGATGCACCATTCGGATTCCGCGACCGTGACCACGGTCGATACGCTTGCCAAGCTTCTCGATGTGTGCGGCGAGCTGCGCGCATCAGAGCAGGTTGACGAGCGTGCCGTGACCGGCTGCTCGTTTGATTCGCGCGCGGTCTCGGCAGGTGACGTGTTCTTTTGCAAAGGCGCTGCCTTTAAGCCCGCGTTTTTGAGCATGGCGCTCGATTCGGGCGCCGTCGCATTTGTGTGCGAAGAGTCGCTGGTCGAGTCTCTGGAGCCGCTGGTGAAAGAGAACGGTGCTGCGATGCTGGTTGTTGATAGCGTACGCACGGCGATGGCGCTGTTGCCGCCCGAGGTCTACGACCGTCCCGACCACGACGTTAAGATCGTGGGCATCACCGGTACCAAGGGAAAGACCACGGCCGCTTTTATGCTCCAGTCCATCATCAAGGCGGCGGGCGAGTCCTGCGGCATGATCGGCTCGGTGAACACCGACGATGGTATCGAGTGCTACGAGAGCACCAATACTACGCCCGAGGCCCCCGAGGTCTGGCGCCATATCGCCAACTGCCGTGAGTCCGGTCGCCAGTCCATGGTCATGGAGGTCTCGAGCCAGGCACTCAAGTACCAACGCGTCGAGAATCTGCCGTTTGACGTGGCGTGCTTCCTCAACATCGGCCGTGACCACATCTCGCCGATCGAACACCCCACGTTTGAGGATTATTTTGAGAGCAAACTCAGGATCTTTGACCAGGCGAAGACCGCCGTGGTGAATCTGGGCACCGAAGAGGTTGACCGTGTGTTGGAGGCAGCGTCGACGGCCGAGCGCTTGGTGACCGTTGGCGTCGAGCATCCCGAGGCAAGCCTGTGGGCGAGCGATGTGCGCATGGTCGGCTTTAACATCGAGTTTAACCTGCATGGCCTGTGTGCCGACGAGTCCGAGGCGGGGGAGAAGGTCCTGCTGGGCATCGCGGGCGACTTTAACGTGGAAAACGCGCTGGTCGCTATCGCCGCTGCGCACGAGATCGGCATCGGTATCGATGCCATCAAGAAGGGCCTCTCCAAACTGCGTGTGCCGGGCCGTATGGAGGTCGTGGAGTCGAAGGACGGCCGCGTGATCTGCGTCGTTGACTATGCGCACAACCAGCTTTCGTTCCGTTCGCTTTTCTCGTCGGTCAAGCGCGCGTTTCCCACTAGTCCAGTCATTGCAGTGTTTGGCGCTGCCGGCGGCAAGGCGCAGGAGCGCCGCGAGCAGCTTCCGCGCGAGGCCGCACCATATTCCGACCTGATGATCTTTGCCAACGAGGACCCGGCTCACGAGGACCCGATGAAGGTCTGTCGCGAGCTTGCCGAGCATGTTCCCGACGATACGCCGAACAAGATCATCCTCGACCGCGAAGCCGCTGTGCATGCGGCGTTCAAGGCGGCGCGCGAGGAGTACGTCAACCCCGATGCTCCCACCATTGTCTTGCTGCTGGCAAAGGGTGACGAGGAGCTCATGCACGTGGGCGACGAGTTCGTGCCCATCGAGAGCGACCTTTCGCTGGCCAATCGCCTGATCGATGTTACCCAGTTTGACTAATGAACCATGATGGCGGCGGCGCCCTGAGTGCGCTGTCGCCATAAGCGTGTTCCCTCAATCAAAACATGCCGTCCAAGTCCAAACCCTTCTACGTAAACGGAGTAACCATGTCCCACAACACCCTGCCGACCGTTGCCGAGCTTTCGGGCGAGATGCGCGAGCGCTTGGCCAAGGTCAAGTACGTCTTTACCGACCTGGATGCCACGATGCTCGCGCCCGGCTCGTGCGTGCTGCGCGACAACGACGGTAACCCCTCGACCAAACTCGTCGAGGCCGTCGTGGCACTTGCCCGCGCTGGTATTCAGGTGGTTCCCACCTCGGGCCGCAACCGTACCATGATCCACGAGGATGCGCGCGTGCTCGGCCTCAACTCCTACATCGGTGAGATGGGCGGCCTGGTCATGTACGACCTCAAAGCCAACGATTGGGAGTATCTGACTGGCGACATGCCTTACGACCCCGCCTGCGGCCTTACTCCGCACCAGGTGATCGAGCAGACCGGCGTGTGCGAGAAGATTCTTGCCCGCTGGCCGCACAAGATCGAGTATCACAACGACATGTCGACCGGCTACAAGTACCGCGAGGTCACCGTCGGCATGCGCGGCGATGTGCCCGACAATGAGGTCCAGGCCATCCTGGACGAGGCCGGCTGCGGCCTGGTGTGGGCCTGTAACGGTCACCTGACGCATCTGTCCAAGCCGACGACGCTCGAGCTCGATCGCGTCGAGGACGGTCGCGCGTTTAACATCAATCCCGCCGGCCTCAACAAGGGCGTTGCCATCGCGCGCTTCTGCGAGCACCTGGGGATTGAGCGCGAGGAGACGCTCGCGCTCGGCGATTCCGAGTCCGACTTCTACATGGCCGATCACGTGGGCACGTTCTGCCTGGTCGAGAATGGCCTGACGAGCGCCGGCGCGCCCGAGTTCCTGGCTGCTTGCGAGAACGCTTTCGTTACGCGCGGCAAAATTGTCGACGGTTGGGCGGCGACGGCAGAGCTGCTGGTCGCGGCGCGTTCGTAGCGCGGCGTCGCCGCACTTGGACATGTCTTTTCGAGAGAGACTGGTGAGGTAATGTCCGATATCGAGAATCCGACAGGCGACACGCGCCCGATTGGCGTGTTCGATTCTGGTTTGGGCGGTCTGACGGTTGCGCGCGCCATCGCGACGGCGCTGCCGCATGAGTCCGTCTACTACTTCGGCGACACCAAACGCTGCCCCTACGGCACGCGCACCGAGGATGAGGTGCGCTCGTTTGCGTTGCAGGCGGGCCGTTGGCTGTCGAAGCACGACGTCAAGATTATGGTCATCGCCTGCAACACGGCGACAGCTGCGGCCTTGCGTCTGGCCCAGCAGGTGCTCGACGTTCCCGTGATCGGCGTGATCGCGCCGGGTGCCCGTGCGGCAATCAACAGCACCCGCACGCGTCGCGTGGGCGTGCTCGCCACCAACCTCACCATTCGCTCGGGCGCTTACACGCGCGCCATCCAGGACCTAGATGCCGGCGTCGACGTATACGGCTGCCCCGCCTCGAGCTTTGTCGAGGTTGTCGAACACGAGCTCGCCTCGGGTGCGCATCTGCAAGAGCAGTGGCTTGAGAACGAGGACATCTTCGATACGCCTGCCGTGCGTGCGCTGGTGGGTGCCACGGTTGAGCCGCTGCGCGACCACGGTATCGATACCGTGGTGCTCGGCTGTACGCATTTTCCGCTGTTGGTGGGACCTATCCGTCATGCGCTGGGGCCTGGGGTGCGCGTCGTGAGTTCCGCCGAGGAGACCACGCGCGAGCTGACCGATATCCTCACGCGCCGCGAGCAGCTGGCGGGCGACGCCGCCGAGCCGCAGCATCGTTTTGCCACGACGGCCGATAACATTGCCGAGTTTGCGGTGGCGGGCAGCTTTATCTTTGGTCAGCCGCTCAAGAGCATTGAGCATATCGATATCGATGAGCTGAAATAGATGTAAGGCCGCCGCCAAAGCCTTCGCCACATTTTTTGCCGAAAGGATCTTTCTATGGAGTACATGCAGGTCAACCGCGCCAACGGCCGCGCCGCCAACGAGTTGCGTCCCGTTAAGCTCACCCGTGGCGTCATGAAGCACGCCCACGGTTCGTGCCTGGCCGAGTTCGGCGACACGCGCGTGCTGTGCGCCGCCACTATCGAGGAGGGCGTGCCGGGCTGGCGAAAGGGAGCTAAGGCCGGTTGGGTGACCGCGGAATACGCCATGCTGCCGACGTCGACCGGCAAGCGCTGCAAGCGCGAGCACGCCAACCGCAAAGGCCGCTCCATGGAGATCGAGCGCCTCATTGGTCGCAGCCTGCGTACCGTCGTCAACATGAAGGTGCTCGGCGAGTACACCGTCACCGTCGACTGCGACGTGATCCAGGCCGATGGCGGTACGCGTACGGCGAGCATTACCGGCGCCTGGGTGGCGCTGCACGACGCCCTTGCCATGTGGGTCGAGGCGGGTAAGCTCGAGCGCATCCCGCTCACGGGCCAGGTTGCTGCCATCTCTATGGGCGTTGTCGACGGCAACACCCTGCTTGACCTCGATTATTCCGAGGACAGCCACGCCGAGGTCGACATGAACCTTGTCGCCACCGATACCGGTGAGATGATCGAGCTCCAAGGCACTGGCGAGCAGGCGCCCTTCGACCGCAAGCGCCTTAATGCCCTGCTCGATTTGGGCGACAAGGGCATTGCCGAGCTCATCGAGCTCCAGCGCCAAGCCCTCGCCTAACCTGCCAAAAAGGGACAGGTTTATTTTGGCAGGTTTTATCTGGGAAAACGTCGAAGTATAAGACTGCCGCTGATTAAGAGGGGGAGAGGCCGAGGCCTCGTCGTCCTCAACACGGCATTGCTATAGAGACAAGGAGGCCAGCTGTGGCACTTGAGAAGATCGACATCGACACCCTCGACCCGGCGGCGACCATCGTCGTGGCAACGGGCAACGCCCATAAGCTCACCGAGATCGAGGCCATTTTGGGGAAGGCTATGCCCGAGGTTCGCTTTGTGGCGTTGGGTCAGCTGGGTGATTTTGAGGACCCCGAGGAAAACGGCACGACGTTTTTGGAGAACGCCATCATCAAGGCGCAGGCTGCCGTCGAAGAGACGGGGCTCATGGCCATTGCCGACGATTCGGGCCTGGTCGTCGACGCGCTGGACGGTGAGCCCGGTGTGTATAGCGCGCGCTACGCGGGCGTTCACGGCGACGATGCCGCCAACAATGCCAAGCTGCTCGTGAATCTGGAGGGCGTGGCCGACGAGGACCGCACTGCGCGCTTTATGAGCGTCGTCGCGCTCATCGACACGGACGGTTTGGTCACCTATGGTGAGGGCGCCTGCGAGGGCGTTATCGCGCACGAGGGCCGCGGCGATCACGGCTTTGGCTACGACCCGCTGTTCCTGCCGGTCGACACGCCGGGTAAGACCATGGCCGAGCTGACGGCGGACGAGAAGAACGCCATCAGCCATCGATTCCATGCGCTCGAGCACCTATCCGCCAAACTGACGGGCGAGGAGTAGGCCGTGCGTGCGGTGGTGCAGCGCGTGCTCAACGCCGGCGTGACGGTCGACGGCGAGTGCGTGGGCAAAATTGGGCGCGGCTATCTGGTGCTGCTGGGCGTGGGCCACGGCGACACGCGCGCCGAGGCCGATAAGCTGTGGAGCAAGCTCCGGGGCTTGCGCATTAACGAGGACGAGAACGGCAAGACCAACCTGGCACTTGCCGATGTCGAAGGCGAGGTACTCGTGGTGTCGCAGTTCACGCTGTTCGCCGATTGCCGTCACGGCCGCCGCCCATCGTTTACGGATGCCGGCGCCCCCGATGTCGCCAACGAGCTCTACGAGTACTTCCTGACGCTTGTGCGCGAGGACGTCGAGCACGTAGCGCATGGCATCTTCGGCGCCGACATGAAGGTCGACCTCGTCAACGACGGTCCATTCACCATCGTTCTGGACACAGACAATCTGTAAGTAGCCAAATTAGCTACTTGCGCGTGGTCGCAACAGGGTGCTATAGTATTAGAGTTTTGTCTATCTTAGGGGTATTATCCCCTTTTTGAATTGCATCTTCTGGAGGCCCTGTTCATGGAAGAGATGGAAGTCAATCACGTCGACGACATCCACGAGAAGCTGACCGATATGGTGGGCGATCGCGTTAAGGTGAAGGCCAACATGGGCCGCACCCGCGTCGTCGAGCGCATGGGCACCATCAAGAGCGTCCATCCGGCAGTCTTTATCGTCGAGGTTGACGAGCGCCGCGGCCGCAAGTCGCGTCAGTCCTACCAGTATATCGATGTCCTCACCGGTCAGGTCGAGCTGTTCGACCCCGAGAGCGGCGAGCATATCTTTACCCCGCTCGGCAATCAGCTCGAGGAGCACTAGCGGTGACCGATCGGTCCCTGACTCTTTCCGCGCCGGCAAAGATTAACCTCTACCTGGGGGTTCATACCGAGCGCGATGACCGCGGCTACCACAGGGTCGATTCCCTGATGGCAGCCGTCGGTCTTTCCGATTCCGTGACGGTCGCGCCGGCGCAGGCGCTGACCGTCCAGACGGTTCCGGCATCAGATTTTCCCATGCAAAAGAATACGGCGTATCGGGCTGCGGTTGCTATGGCCGAGCATTATGGTCGCGAGGCAAACATCTGCGTGATGATTGAGAAGCGCATTCCATTGTGCGCCGGCTTGGGCGGCCCCTCGACGGATGCGG
Organism: Collinsella sp. AF37-9; assembly: GCF_003475115.1. Lineage (NCBI taxonomy): Bacteria > Bacillati > Actinomycetota > Coriobacteriia > Coriobacteriales > Coriobacteriaceae > Collinsella > Collinsella sp. AF37-9. The sequence continues at coordinate 19,214 of NZ_QROQ01000024.1, forward strand.
CCGCGGTCATTGTCGCCTTGGCGGAGCTCTGGGGAATTGATCGCACCGACCCCGCGCTCGACGACATTGCGCGGGGTATTGGTGCTGACGTCCCGTTCTTTTTGCACGCGAGCCCTGCGTTCTACGTAGGTGGGGGAGACGTGCTGGCAACTGAGTATCCCGCGCTGCCCGCAACGCCCGGCGTGTTGGTCAAGCCGCGCGAGGCAAGCGTTTCGACAATTGAAGCCTATCGACGTTTTGACGAGGCTCCGGTGCCTGCAGACAAGCCCGGCGCGATCGCATCTGCCCTTCGCTCGGGAGACGCAGAGGCGGCCTACGCGCTCGTCCACAACAACCTGGGTGCCATTTCCGCACAGATGGAGCCGCAGATTCAAATGGTTCTCGATTGGCTGCGTAAACAGGACGGCACCGTTGCTGTAGATGTGTGCGGATCGGGTGCCTGCTCATTTGCCATTTGCGACACCGCCGCCACGGCCGAAAGGCTTGCCGACGCTGCCCAGCAAAACGGCTGGTGGTCCTGCGCGACGGAGCTCATTCCCAACACGGTTCAAATCGACGCGCCAAAGAAATAAAATTTTCTCTAGCACGCGGCGAAAATCTTTGTTACTATAGTCGAGCTAACGGGTTGTGGCTCAGTTTGGTAGAGCACTGCGTTCGGGACGCAGGGGTCGCTGGTTCAAATCCAGTCAACCCGACCAGAGCATGAGGAGGGACCGCTTCTTGCGGTCCCTTTTTTTAGCTATTGTTGTGATACCGCGATACCCGCGGTATACTCATTCGAGCTTGTCTCGCTGTATTGTGGAGGTCTAAATGTTTGGACTGAGGGCTCCTGAGCTCATCATTATTCTCGTCGTTGTCCTGATTATCTTCGGGCCCAAGAACCTGCCGAAGCTCGGCAAGTCCCTCGGCTCTACCGTCAAGAATATCCGTGAGGGTATGGAGGGCGACGATAAGGCCGAGACCAAGCAGGCCGAGGAGGTCGTGGTCGAGCAGTCCGAGGAGGACAAGGAGATCGCTGAGCTCGAGGCCAAGCTCGCTGCTGCCAAGAAGAAGCAGGCAGAGGACAGCGACGCGGACGCAGAGTAGTCCCATCCCTTTGGGGTGAGCACCTGACCGGCTTGCCCGCAGGCTAGCCGGTCTTTTTCGTTTTGTTGACAGTTGATTGTTTGATCAGAGTTGGGGAGATATCCGTATGGACGCAAGCCAGATCGTACTGACCGCTGAGGGCCGCCAGAAGCTCGTCGAGGAGCTCGCTTGGCGTGAGGGCGATTACGCCAAGGAGATCGTCGAGGACATCAAGGAAGCCCGCGCGTTCGGCGACCTTTCGGAGAACTCCGAGTACGACGCCGCCAAGGACAAGCAGGCCCAGAACGCCGCTCGTATTGCCGAGATCCAGGCCATCCTCGCCAACGCTCAGGTTGCTGCCACCACAGGTGATCTGACCGTCTCCATCGGTTCCACCGTTTCGCTGATTGATCCCAACGGCGAGGTCATGGAAGTCACGCTCGTCGGTACCACCGAGACCAACTCGCTCGAGCACAAGATTTCCAACGAGTCTCCGGTCGGTCACGCCATCATCGGTCACGGCGAGGGCGACTCCGTCGAGGTCGTTACGCCTTCCGGCAAGACTCGCGTCTACACCATCGCCAAGATTGCACGCTAGACCACGGTCCCGCGTAAAGGTTTGTTTTCGCTCCCTGGGACCGAATCCTGGGGAGCGTTTTAGTTTGAGGAGCTAACTTATGGCAGAGAACCAGAACGCCGCAGATCAGGCATCGACGCTCAACGACGAGCGCGCCACCCGCCTGGCCAAGCGCGCCGCCCTGTTCGAGGCGGGCCAGAACCCCTATCCCGAGCACTCTGAGCTTGAGGACTACGTTGCCGATATCGAGGCTAAGTACGCCGAGCTTGCCGATGGCGAGGACACCGAGGACGTCGTGAAGATCGCCGGCCGTGTGGTCGCCAAGCGCGGTCAGGGCAAGATCATGTTCATCGTCGTACGCGATGCGACTGCCGAGATTCAGCTGTTCTGCCGCATCAACGACATGGACGAGGCCGCCTGGAATACGCTCAAGTCCCTCGACCTGGGCGACATCCTGGGCGTGACCGGCGTGGTTGTGCGCACCCAGCGCGGCCAGCTTTCCGTTGCCCCTAAGAGCGCGACCCTGCTTGCCAAGGCCGTTCGTCCGCTGCCCGAGAAGTTCCACGGTCTTTCCGACAAGGAGACCCGCTATCGCCAGCGCTATGTTGACCTGATCGCCAACGACGACGTTCGCGAGACCTTCCGTAAGCGTTCGCAGATTCTCTCCACCTTCCGTCGCTTTATGGAGTCCGACGGCTACATGGAGGTCGAGACCCCCATCCTGCAGACCATCCAGGGCGGCGCTACTGCCAAGCCGTTCATCACGCACTTCAACGCGCTCGATCAGGAGTGCTACCTGCGCATTGCTACCGAGTTGCACCTCAAGCGCTGCATCGTCGGCGGTTTTGAGCGCGTGTTCGAGATCGGCCGTATCTTCCGTAACGAGGGCATGGACCTTACCCACAATCCCGAGTTCACCACGATGGAGGCCTACCGTGCCTTCTCCGACCTCGAGGGTATGAAGGCGCTCGCCCAGGGTGTCATTAAGGCGGCTAACAAGGCCATCGGCAACCCCGAGGTCATCGAGTACCAGGGCCAGACCATCGACCTTTCTGGTGAGTGGGCCAGCCGTCCCATGACCGACATCGTCTCCGACGTGCTCGGCAAGCAGGTCACCATTGACACGCCGGTCGAGGAGCTTGCTGCCGCCGCGCGCGAGAAGGGCCTGGAGATTAAGCCCGAGTGGACCGCCGGCAAGATTATCGCCGAGATTTACGATGAGCTGGGCGAGGACACCATCGTCAACCCCACGTTCGTGTGCGATTACCCCATCGAGGTCAGCCCGCTTGCCAAGCGCTTTGAGGACGACCCGCGTCTGACGCACCGCTTTGAGCTGGTTATTGCCGGTCACGAGTACGCCAACGCGTTCTCCGAGCTCAACGACCCGGTCGACCAGGCTGAGCGCTTTGCTGCCCAGATGGCCGAGAAGGCCGGCGGCGACGACGAGGCCATGGAGTATGACGAGGACTACGTGCGCGCCCTCGAGTACGGTATGCCTCCCGCGGGCGGCATCGGCATCGGCATCGACCGCGTGGTCATGCTGCTCACCAACCAGGCTTCCATCCGCGACGTGCTGCTGTTCCCGCACATGAAGCCCGAGAAGGGTTTCCAGTCCGGTGCCGCTGCCGCCAAGGCTGCCGAGGCCGGCAACGCCGCGAGCCCCTTCGTCAAGCCGCTCAAGCCCACGGTTGATTATTCCAAGATTGCCGTCGAGCCGCTGTTTGAGGAGTTCGTCGACTTTGATACCTTCTCCAAGAGCGACTTCCGCGCCGTGAAGGTCAAGGCATGCGAGGCCGTCAAGAAGTCCAAGAAGCTGCTGAACTTTACGCTCGACGACGGCACCGGCACCGACCGTACCATCCTCTCCGGCATTCACGGTTATTATGAGCCCGAGGACCTGGTCGGCAAGACCTTGCTCGCCATCACCAATCTGCCGCCGCGCAAGATGATGGGCATTCCCAGCTGCGGCATGCTCATCAGCGCTATCCACGAGGAGGAGGGCGAGGAGCGTCTCAATCTGATCCAGCTCGACGCTTCCATCCCCGCCGGCGCAAAGATGTACTAACTAGTTACGCGGTTCTACGAACCGCGTAACGGCTCGACGCTGCGCGGGCCGCATTTGGACAATCTGACGTTCAACTTCAAGGGCGCGACCAGAAGGTCAGCGCCCTTTCGTTTCACGTCACCTTGTCTCAAATGCGGCCCGCTCGCTGACGTTGCCAATACATCGGCGTTGCCTTGGCCGTCAATAGTCATTGGGGACGTTCTTAAACGACTACCCAACGGCTATTGAGCACATGGCTCGCATGGCAGCCGTCTCTTTTATGTTTCCTTTAGCCGTCGCTGCCTAGGATGGGGGTTAGTCGGTAGGAAGGGAGCGTCTATATGGACGACGCGAGCGAGCGTGCAATCGAAGAGGACATGCTCGATCAGTTCAATTACTTTGACGATGAGGATGAGGAGCTAATCGATCGTCGCGAGCCGGCATCGCTTGACTCATTTGATCTGGTCGATGAAGAGACTGATGAGGTTGAGGACGAATCAACGGAGCCCCCACAGTCTTCGCGTCTTGACTCGCTGCTTTCGAGAGCCCCCATGCACCACGGTGTTCGTGCCGGCGCACTCCATATGAAAACAGACTGGCACCAGATCGTGACGGCAGGCGATGAGCTTGCCGTCGATGCGCCGCTCACCGATAAGTCATCCATCATCTGCCGCACCGGTATGCTTATGCTCGCGAGCGGAACGGGTGCCTGGCGTGTACGCGATACCATGAATCGCGTTGCCGCCGTACTCGGTGTCACCGTCCACGTTGACTTAAGTCTTCTGTCGTTTGAGTGCACCTGCATCGAAGATGGCCACTGCTTTAACGAGGTTGTCAGCCTGCCCACAACGGGAGTCAATACCCATCGCATTTGGATGATGGAGAGCTTCCTAAAGGAAATCGAGACGTATGGGCGCCGGTTTACCGTGCACGAATACCACGAGATGCTCAAGACCGTTGAGAGTTCAAAACCCGATTACTCTCCCTGGCAACAGGGCCTTGCGGCAGCTTGTGCTTGCGGCGCCTTCGTCTTTTTGCTCGGCGGCGGCCCTATCGAGATGGCCTGCGCATTCGTAGGCGCTGGTGTCGGCAACTTTGCTCGCTCTCATATTCTCAAGCAGGGTCTTGGCCAGTTTAGCGCGCTGACGATTGGCGTTGCGCTCGCTTGCGTTTCGTATCTGCTGGCATTGCTCGGCCTTGGCCAGGTCGTACCGGGGGCAATGTCGCACCAAGAAGGCTATATCGGCGCCATGCTCTTTGTGATTCCCGGCTTTCCCCTCATTACGGCAGGCCTCGACATCGCTAAGCTCGATATGCGAAGCGGCATTGAGCGTCTTTCGTATGCCGTGTCGATTATTGTGATGGCGACCCTTGTGGGCTGGATGGTTGCCGAGTGTGTGGGGCTGGCACCGGATGACTTTGTCCCGCTCGGGCTCTCACCGTTGGCTCTTACACTCTTGCGTGTGGTGATGAGCTTCGTCGGTGTATTTGGCTTCTCGGTTATGTTCAACAGCCCGGTAAAGATGGCCGCGGCAGCTGGGCTGATCGGCGCCGTGTCCAATACCTTGCGCCTTACGCTCGTCGATGCGCCGACGCTGTTTCCCTTTCTGGGCCTGAGCGTAGGTATGCCTCCCGAGGCGGCAGCGTTTATTGGCGCGCTGGTATCGGGGCTGCTCGCGAGCTTAGCCGAAATCAAGCTCACCTACCCACGTATCGCCCTCACGGTGCCATCGATTGTCATTATGGTGCCGGGCTTGTATCTGTATCGCTCGATGTATTACATGTGCACCTTCGACACGGTCAATATGCTCGGCTGGTTTGTGCGTGCAGTGCTCATTGTGGCGTTTCTGCCCGTTGGCCTGGGCGTGGCGAGAACCCTCACCGACTCTCGCTGGCGCCACACCAGCTAATTGGTGCAAGGGGGACAGGTTGCTTTGCACCAAATGAGTTGCGGTGAAATAGGGACTGAATTGCTGCTTAAAGGGTCAAAACAGTCCGTATTCCACTGCAACTTATGGGGTCGGGGGATTATTGGTGCCCCGCATCTTCACAAACTCAACGCTTACGAAGCGCGGGGTTTTCGTGCTAGGCTGGTTCCACCACATAAGTAGTCGCAGACGCACGTATCACGGGCGGGCGAGATGAAGTCCCAACAGCTCCATCTCGTCCGCCCGTTTTTGTTGCGTGGTGCCGCGGCGTAACACAGAAAGGATTTTGCCCTTTATGCCTATCAACAAACGAGAGAGCCTGCTGTTCACCTTTATCATGTGCTTTTGCATGGTGCTCTGGATGAGCATCTACAACGTTGCCCTGCAGCATGGGGCCATTAACGGCGAGGTTGTTGCCGCCGCGTGGCTCGGCTTCCCCGTTGCCTACGTTTTTGCCATGTGCTGCGACTGGTTTGTCGCCAGCCCGCTCGCCAAGGGTTTCGCCTTTAAATTCCTGGTCACGCCGGGCAAGAGTTCGCCGCTTGCCATGACGCTCGCCGTCAGCTCCTGCATGGTCGTTCCTATGGTCATCATCATGTCGCTCTACGGTGCGTGCGAGGGCCTGTTCCACATGCCCGGCGGCCCGCTCGCCAACCTGCAGCTGCTGCCGATGATGTGGCTCGTTAACATTCCGCGCAACTTTATCATGGCCCTGCCCTGGAACCTGCTGGTGGCCGGTCCGGTTGCTCGCTTTGTCTTCCGCCGCGCCTTCCCCATGGGCACGGTCTTTGCCGAGCCGCACATGGAGCTCGTGCGCATGCCGGGCGCTCCCGTTGCCGATGCCGTCAATGACGTTACCGAGGACATGGGCGCCGAGCCCGCCTGCTAGACAGCAGCTCAAAACCAAACCGCCAAACGGACCCGAGCAATTCCTTTTTTGTAGACGTTGTCGCACGGCTACGGGCGGGAAAGGTCCCAACGGTTAACATATACTCCATATGGGTAAAGAGACCAAAGCGCTGCCGCGGGGCGGCGCTTTGCGTTTGAAAAAACTAGCTCGTCTAAGAGGAACTAGCATGTTAGACCGTTTTACCGATCGCGCGCGCAAGGTCATGTCCATGGCCAAGCAAGAGGCGCTCGATCTGCACTCAAATAAGGTGGGCACCGAGCACCTGCTGCTCGCGCTCGCTAAGGAGGACGAGGGTATTGCCGCCGAGGCACTGCGCTCGCTCGATATCTCCTACGATGACATCATGGATACCCTCAAAGAGGTCCAGACCACGGTTCCCGAGCCCTGTGAGGAGACCGAGGCGGCCAAGCTTGCCTTTACGCCGCTCGTTATTAGCGTGATGGAGCGTTCATTCCGCGTGGCGCGTGAGAACAACCAGACCTACGTGTCGACCGAGCACCTGCTCATCGGCATCGTCGAAGAGGGCAACGGCATGGCCATGGACATCCTCATGCGCCTGGGTGTGTCGTCCGCTTCCATTAAAAAGGCTATTGAGAAGCTTACCGCCAAGGACCAGGACAAGAAGCGCCCGCTCGCCGGAGCCGGCGCCGGTCGCCCCGGTGCGGGCCTGCCGTTCTTTAGCGGTTCGGACGCCTCGCAGCAAAAGGGGAGCGGCACCGACACGCTCAAGCAGTTCGCCACCAACCTCACGCAGAAGGCGCGCGACGGCGAGCTCGATCCCGTGATTGGCCGCGAAAAGGAAGTCCAGCGCATGATGGAGATCCTTTCGCGCCGCACCAAGAACAATCCGCTTATCCTGGGCGATCCCGGCGTGGGCAAGACGGCTATCGTCGAGGGCCTGGCGCAGCAGATTGCTGCTGGCAATGTGCCCGAGAATCTTATGAACCAGAATATCTGGACGCTCGATCTGCCGGGTCTTGTCGCGGGTGCCAAGTATCGCGGTGAGTTTGAGGAGCGCCTCAAGAACGTGATCCAGGAGGCGACCGAAGCCGACGACGTCATCTTGTTTATCGACGAGATGCACACCATCATCGGTGCCGGTTCTGCCGAGGGTTCTATCGATGCGAGCTCTATGCTCAAGCCCGTGCTCGCGCGCGGTGCTTTCCAGATCATCGGTGCCACCACGGCCGAGGAGTTCCGCAAGTACCTCACCAAGGACCCGGCCTTCGAGCGTCGCTTCCAGACCATTGATGTCGAGGAGCCGAGCGTCGAGGACACGGTCAAGATCCTGACCGCGCTCAAGCCGCGCTACGAGGAGCACCACCATGTGCGCTATACGCAGGGTGCTATCGAGGCCGCAGCGAACCTTTCCAACCGCTACATCCAGGATCGCTTCCTGCCCGATAAGGCCATCGACCTCATCGACGAGGCCGGTGCCCGCGCTCGCATCGCCGCGAATCGCGCGCCCGAGCCGGTGCGCGAGGCCGAGCATCGTATAGAGGAGCTCAAGGCCGCCGCGCAGGAGGCCACCGAGAGCGATGACATGAACAAGGCCGCCGAGATCACCGAGCAGCAGAAGGCCGCCGAGATTGAACTCGCCGAAGCCAAGGCCGCCTGGACCGCCGAGCTCGACGCCAGCCCGCTCACCATCGACGTGAGTCAGATTGCCGACATCGTGTCCGTGACCTCTGGCGTGCCGGTTTCCTCGCTCACCGAGAGCGAGAGCCGTCGCCTGCTGCAGACCGAAAGCGTGCTCAAGACCCGCATTATCGGCCAGGACGAGGCCGTCGAGGCCGTCGCCAAGGCCGTGCGCCGTAGCCGCTCGCCGCTCAAGGACCCGCGTCGTCCCGGCGGCAGCTTTATCTTCCTGGGTCCCACCGGCACGGGCAAGACCGAGCTCGCCAAGACGCTCGCCGAGTATCTCTTTGGCAGCAAGGACGCGCTCATCAGCTTCGACATGTCCGAGTTCGGTAGCGAGTTCGAGGTCTCCAAGCTCATCGGTAGCCCTCCGGGCTACGTCGGTCACGACGAGGGCGGCCAGCTCACCAAGGCCGTTCGTCGCCACCCGTACTCGGTCGTGCTGTTCGACGAGATCGAGAAGGCGCACCCCGATATCTTCAACATCTTGCTGCAGGTGCTGGAGGAGGGCCGCCTGACCGATAGCCAGGGCAAGACGATCGACTTCCGCAACACCGTGATCATCATGACGTCCAACGTGGGCGCCCGCGAGATTGCGCAGGATGCAAGCGTTGGCTTTGGCACCACCGGCGAGCAGGGCCTCACCTCGAGTGAGATCCGCGGCCGCGCCATGGGCGAGCTCAAGCGCCTGTTCCGCCCCGAGCTGCTCAACCGCATCGACGACATCGTGGTGTTCCAGAAGCTCTCGGGCGAGAATCTCACCAAGATCGCGCACCTGCTGGTGGACGACCTGCGTCAGCGTTTGATTGCCAACGGCATGAACATCAAGCTCACCGATGCGGCCTATGACAAGATCGTGGCCGAGGGCACCGACCTCACCAACGGTGCGCGTCCGCTGCGCCGTGCTATTCAAAAGCTCATCGAGGACCCGCTGTCCGAGGAACTTCTGGCCGGCGAGTGGGGCGAGGGCGATACCGTCCTGTGCGACGTGGCCGATGGCAAGTTTGTCTTTAGCCACGGCACGGGCGAGATTCCGGCACCGCGTCCGGCAGGTACGCTCGGTGGCGATACCACCCCGGCGGCACCGCACACTGGCAGCGCCGCGCCCGTGAGCGGCGGCGTGACCTCGGGCCCCGGCGGCATGATGCAAGCCGGTTCCGGCGCGCTGTAGGGCGTAACAAAACCTTGTGTCCACGAGGGCGTTCCAAAGGAGCGCCCTTTTTCTGTTGGAAAGCCCCCTTCGTTCAAAGTAGATCTCATTAAACATACCAATGGCGTATGCATAAACGCTGATCAAGCGTTGAGGTTGGTTGAAGGGTCCAACGTCCCTTCGGCACGGCCCGTCTAGCCTGCTTTATCTTAATAAAGTGGCGTTTCCCCGCCGTTAGCCGATGATGCGAGGGCGCTCGGCGTTTTCGACTGGTTTATGCACGCAAAGTCTGGGAATATACAAGTCGCATGTCTTACTGTCTAACCAGTTGCGCCAAGGAGGCACCATGGATTACAAGATTACCGGCTACGAGCCCGCCCGGCTGTTCCATTTCTTTGAGGAGGTCAGCGCGATCCCCCGTGGGTCTGGCAACGAGAAGGGCATCAGCGATTTCTTGGTTGCGTTTGCTAACGAGCACGGCCTCGATGTGTACCAGGACGAGGTCTACAACGTCATCATTCGCAAGCCCGCTTCTGCCGGCGCCGAGAATGCCCCGACCGTGATGTTGCAGGGCCACATCGATATGGTGTGCGACAAGTTGGGCTCTGTTGAGCACGACTTTACGACCGACGGTATCGACCTGGTCGTCAAGGACGGCGTCCTCACCGCTAACGGCACCACCCTGGGCGCCGACAACGGTATCGCCGTCGCTCTGATGCTCACTGTTCTCGATGGCGATTCGATCGTTCACCCCGCCCTCGAGTGCGTATTCACCACCGACGAGGAGACTGGCCTGGTCGGCGCCGAGACGCTCGACAAGTCCCAGATTAGCGCCCGCACCATGATTAACCTTGACTCCGAGGAAGAGGGCGTGGCCACCGTTAGCTGCGCCGGCGGCGTCGTCGTTACCTACACCTGCCCCATCGTGCGTGAGCACAAGACCGGCAGCACCCTCACGCTCGACATCTCCGGCCTGCTGGGCGGCCACTCCGGCAGCGATATCAACCTGGAGCGCGGCAACGGCAACCTTATCATGGCCCGCATCATCGACCGCCTGATGGTCGCCGGCGAGCCCGCTATCGTCAGCTTTAACGGCGGCACTAAGGACAACGCCATCAACCGTGAGTGCAAGGCCGAGCTGGTTTACGCCGACCACGCTGCCGCCGAGGCAGCGGCCGAGATCGCAAAGGGCATCATCGCCGACGTTACTGCCGAGCTCGAGGTCTTCGACCCCGGCTTTACCTGCACGGTTGAGATCGCCGACGACGCCGAGGTCGAGGCCATGGACCAGAAGTCCGCACTTGCCCTCATCCGCGCCCTGCGTCTTGCCCCTAACGGCGTGATTCGCCGCAACGTCGCCACCGACGGCTCCGTCGAGGTTTCCTCCAACATCGGTGTGGTCGCCACTTCTGACGACCAGGTCAAGATCATGCTGTCCCCGCGCTCCTCGATCACCTCGCTGCAGAACGAGTTCAAGGACCGCCTGCAGACGCTGGCCGATGTTCTGGGCTTCGACGCCAAGTTTGAGTTCGAGTATCCCGGCTGGAGCTATGCCGAGCATTCGCCGGTCCGCGACGTCTTTGTCGAGAGCTATCGTGAGCTCTTCGGCTCCGAGCTGCGCATCGAGTCCATCCACGCCGGCCTTGAGTGCGGCCTGTTCGCCGAGGCCCTGCACGGCCTGGACGCCATCGCCGTGGGCCCGACGCTCTCCGATGTCCACACCCCGGACGAGAGCATGGAACTCGCTTCTGCCGAGCGCTTCTACGAGCTGCTCATCGACGTCCTCAAGCGCCTCGCTGCGTAAAGGTTGCGCTAGCAGCAGTCCGAGCCACGTGCTGGCGGATTGCAAATGACATTACGAGAGGGGGCATCCGAGCTTTTGCGACGGGTGCCCCCTCTTCTTTTGAGAAATGTGAATTGATTGGCGTCTAGCCCATATCCGCCTTGATGAGATCGAGGGCGCGCTGGCAGTTTTCGCGGACGGGGCCGAGCATATGCTCGCGCAGGTCCGCCATGCCGGGCAAGTCGGCGTATTCGTCCATAATCTCTTCCATGCAAATGGGCACCTCGTAGGCGAGGTCCATCATGGTCGCAAAGCAAAACTTCTCGGATAACCCGGCATCGGTGAGTGCCGCCTCCAGCGCGGGGTCGCCCATACCGTGGTATCGGCGGATAGCGCCTGGACCGATGCGCCCCACACGATTTTCGCCGCCAACGCTCATGGCAAGGCGCGCCCGGCGGCGCATACGCTCGTACGCCAAGCCCGATGCGACATCGTACATGGGTGCGAGCGCTGCGTTTGTGCCTTTGCCTAGGATGAGCGAGTAGTTTTTAGCGTGTGCGTCAGGCGCTCCGATAATGGCGTTATAGAACAACATATAGGTAAAAAGCACAAGATTCATGTGGTGGGGGACTGTGTTAATCAGTCGTTCTTGGATGTCTCGCGTGGTTGGTCCTCCGTCGGCGGTGTATTTCTGGCTTGGCAATACACCGAGCGCCTGGCAAAAGTCCTCCTGATGCAGCCTTTCGATATTTCCGCTGCTATTGACCATTCTGTCGTACCGTTCAACGACGAGCGCGGCTTCGTCTTCAAATGTGCAATAGGAGACGTTGGCAGTTGGAATGCCAACACGCCGAGCCGTTTTCATGCAGACGAATTCGTTTAAGGCCTGATGTTTGAACCCAACGACACCATTTTTGAAGATATGGGTAGTGGGGGATGACCCTAGACATTCGCACCATTGGCCATCATGCCAAGCTAGTGCAAATTTGCCTTGGTTGCCGCCCAGGGACCAGCTTTCGTTGGAGCCCATCCATGTCTCTCTTTCGTCATCGCGAATTGCTTTGAGCTTGTGAGCGATTTGAGAATTGGTAAGCGGGCGGTATGTCGAGACCCTGCCGCGGGCGGCGCCTAATTGATCGGTTCGACAAAACTGAACGGCCCCTGCGCAGTCAAGACCGATATGGCACAAGAGGGCGACGGGGTTGTTGGATGCAACGTCATGCTCGGCGGCAATAGCGCGGCGCTGCTCTTGGCTGTCGGGCAAAAGGCCAAATAGGAACGGGCGGACGATGTTATGGCCATACGTGCGATTGGAAAGCGGCATTGTAAGCGATAGTGGTGCTCCGCGATAGGTTGGGGCGTATACAAAGCTGCAGAGTCCATGCTCGTCTTGCCGGAGAGTGCCTGCGATTTCGCCACAAATGAGGGTCGCAAGCTCCATCTCTGCCATTTATTTCACAACCTTACAGCCAAAGGAGAGGTCTGAAGTGTCGGAAAGGCCTTGCTCGGCTGCGATTTGGGCCAGCAAGGCACCATAGGAAGATGGCGTTCCCTGTCGAGCGGGTCGTCTGCCTACGCTTGGCTTTGGCAGGGCATTCGAGTTCGCGATAGGGAGGTCCGCTTTCGTCGTCGGATGTTCGGAGGGCGATGCGATGGAGTCGTTATCGCTTTGCGCAAAGAGACCTATGCCGAGTGCGTTAAAGACGGACAGCAACTTGTCGAGTCGAATGCCGGTGGCGTCTCCTAGCTCGAGCGATGCGAGCAGGCGCTCGGAAACACTGGCCGTTTTGGCGAGGGCGGCACGGGTGAGACCCTGAGCCTCGCGTGCCTGGCGCACGTAGATGCCAGCTTGGCGCGGTGTGGTGATGGGAAGGGTATTCACGGCGATCTCCTAACGTGCAGACTTTTGCATATCAGTATGACATGCAAAAGTCTGCACGAAAAGGCCTCATGCAAAGTTTTGCATGAGGCCTTGTACTGGCGTTGAGTTTTGAGCGATTGTGTTTGGCGTTACAGCGCCAAAATCCCCAGATGCTCAAGCAAGATCTTAAGTCCGATGAGGATGAGCACGATGCCGCCCACGATGGTGGCAGGTTTTTCGTAGCGCGCGCCAAAGGTGTGGCCGATCGCTACGCCGGCGACGGAGAAGATAAACGTTGTGACGCCGATAAGCGATACGGCGGGAACGATGTCGACCGAAAGCGCGGCGAACGAGATGCCCACGGCCAGGGCGTCGATTGAGGTGGCGATGGCGAGGATCAGGTACTCGCTCAGTTCAATCTTTTCGGCATTCTTGCCGTCGCCTTCATCCTCGTCCTCGGTAAAAGCCTCCCACAGCATTTTGCTGCCGATGAAGGCCAAAAGGATAAAGGCAATCCAATGGTCGATGGGGCCGATGATGCCCATAAACTGGCTGCCAAGCGCCCATCCGATCACGGGCATGCCGGCCTGGAAGCCGCCAAAGAACAGGCCGAGCACTACGGCGACCTTAAGGTTGATCTTCTTCATGCCAAGGCCCTTGCAGATGGATACGGCAAAGGCGTCCATCGAAAGGCCAATGGCGAGCAGCACGAGCTCTACGAGTCCCATGGTTTGGCTCCCTCCTTGCGGGCGAACCCGCGTGTACTTCTGACAGGGGAGCAACAAAAAAGACCCGTGGCGTACGCGCTGCGCGTACAACCACGAGTCTCGTTCATTAAGGCAAGCCAGACCGTTTCGGCCAGTATGTTGACTTGCCGCGCCACCGGAGGCGAACCCGGTCACGCGACTACTCCCTCATTCATGTGAATCCCGATGCTACCACATGAACAGCTCATTTGGGTTGAGGCTCTCAGCGGTGTTCGCTCATTCTGTAAGCATCGGATTTCGCGAGCGCCGCGGGGACAAACCGTGAGAAACTATTTAGCGTTTATGGAGCGTATACGATGGGAGCGATGCCTTGGATAAGAACGAGCTGCAAAAGCGTATGGAACAGGCCATCCGTCTGACGGCACCTGGTCAGCCGATCCGCACTGCCCTCGACATGATCATCGCCGGTCACCTGGGCGCCCTTATCTGCGTTGGCGACACCGAAAACGTGCTCGCTGCCGGTAACGACGGCTTCCCGCTCAACATTTCGTTCACCTCGAACCGTCTGTTCGAGCTCTCCAAGATGGACGGCGCCATCGTCATCGACGGCGACCTCACCCAGATCCTGCGCGCCAACTTCCATCTCAATCCCGATCCCTCGCTTGCCACGAGCGAGACGGGCATGCGTCATCGCACCGCCGCTCGCATGTCGGTGCTCACCGATGCCATTGTGATCTCGGTCTCGGCCCGTCGTGCCGTCGTCAACGTGTACGTTCACGGCAAGAGCTACGAGATCCAGCCCGTCACCACCATCATGAGCTCGGTCAACCAGCTCGTCGCCACGCTCCAGACTACCCGTCAGTCGCTCGACCGCTCCTTGCTGCGCCTGACGGCCCTCGAGCTCGACGACTACGTTACGCTCGCCGACATTACCGGTATTTTCTCGAGCTTCGAGATCATGCAGCAGGCAAAGACCGAGCTTAAGGATTGCATCGTCAAGTTGGGCAACCAGGGCAAGCTCGTGCAGATGCAGCTCGAGCAGCTCGCGGGCTCCAGCATGGATACCGAGTATGACCTGATGATCCGCGACTACGCAAGTGATTCTTCCGAGGCTAATGCCGAGAAGATTCGCGCCAACCTAAGCCGTATGACACCTAAGGACCTGTCCGACCCACAGCATGTGGCGGCGGTTCTGGGTTACGACGACCTGGACGAGGACTCCGTCATGACGCCACTGGGCCTGCGCACGCTTTCGCGCGTGTCCGTCGTGCGCGACGGCGTGGCCGAGAAGATCGTCGACGAGTACGGCTCGTTGCAGGAGCTCATGGACGACATCAGCGAGGATCCGGAGCGCCTGGGCGACTTTGGCGTCAACAACCCTGCCATTCTTGCGGACTCGCTGTACCGCATGAAGGGCACCAAACAGGGGAACGCATAATGGCGCCCGTATGCGCCGTGGTCGTTGCCGGCGGCAGCGGCCAGCGCTTTGGAAATCCCGGCGGTAAGCAGCTCGTTAACGTGGCGGGCCGTCCGCTCATGAGCTGGTCCATCCGTGCGTTCGATCGTAGCGACAAGGTCGGCCACATCGTGGTGGTGTGTCCTGCCGAGCGCCGTGCCGAGATGCGCCGCCTGGCCATCGATCCGTTTGACTATGACACGCCCATCAGCTTCGCCGATGCCGGCGATACCCGTCAGGATTCCACCCGTGCCGGTGTGCATGCGGTTCCGGCGGGTTTCGAATATGTCGCCATCCACGACGGCGCCCGTCCGCTCATCACGACCGAGGCCATCGATCATGCGATCGACGTGCTTGTGGGCGACCGCTCGCTCGACGGTGTCGTATGCGGTCAGCCCGCGATCGACACGCTCAAGATCGTCGACGGCGACAATATCGTCGAGACGCCGCCGCGTGAGCTCTACTGGGCCGCGCAGACACCGCAGATCTTTAGCGTCGACGCCATGAAGCGCGCCCACACCGCAGCTATCGCCGAGGGCTTTATCGGGACCGACGATTCTTCGCTGGTCGAGCGCATGGGCGGGCGCGTCCGCTGTGTCCAGAGCCCGCGCGATAACCTTAAGGTGACGGTGCCCGAGGACCTGCGTCCCGTAACCGCGATTCTGCTTGGCCGCATGGCCGAGGGAGAGGACCTTCCCCATGTTCAGTAACCTGCGCATTGGCCACGGCTACGACGTCCACCGTTTGGTGGAGGGGCGTCGATGTATCATCGGCGGGGTTGACATTCCCTACGAGCGCGGCCTGCTGGGCCACTCGGATGCCGATGTGCTCGCGCACGCCTTGGCCGACGCCATTCTGGGCGCCTGCCGCGGGGGAGACATCGGCAAGCTATTCCCCGACACCGATCCCGCCTACGAGGGTGCCGATTCGATGGTGCTGCTCGCCCGCGTGATGGACTATGCGCGCGAGCTGGGCTTTGAGTTTGTCGATGCCGATTGCACCATTGCCTGTCAGCAACCCAAGATCACTCCGCACCGCGATGCCATGCGCGCCAACCTTGCCCATGCCCTGGGCGTCGACGTGGAAAACGTGGGCGTCGCCGCCACTACGACCGAAAAGCTCGGTTGGGAAGGCCAGGGCGAGGGAATCGGTGCCTGGGCTGTCTGCCTGCTACAGAAAACCGTTAAGGAGTAACGAATGCGTATCTACAACAGCGCTACCCATAAAAAGGAAGAGTTCCAGCCCATCGAGTCCGGCAAGGTCCGCATGTACGTGTGCGGCCCCACGGTCTACGACAACATCCACATCGGCAATGCCCGCACGTTCATCAGCTTTGACGTGATTCGCCGCTGGCTCATCGCGAGCGGCTACGAGGTCACGTTCGCCCAGAACCTCACCGATGTCGATGACAAGATCATCAAGCGCGCCAACGAGCAGGGCAGAACGGCCGCCGAGGTCGCGACGGAGTTCTCCGACAAGTTCATCGGCGTTATGCGCGCCGCCAACGTGCTCGATCCCGATGTGCGCCCCCGCGCCACCAAGGAGATCGGCCCCATGATCGCTATGATCAAGACGCTCATCGAGCAGGGCCACGCTTACGCAGCCGATAACGGCGACGTGTACTTTGCCGTGCGCAGCGATTCCAACTATGGTCAGGTCTCGGGCCGCAACATCGATGACCTTATGGTTGGCGCGCGCATCGAGGAGAACGAGGACAAGAACGATCCGCTCGACTTTGCCCTGTGGAAGGCCGCTAAGCCCGGCGAACCCAGCTGGCCGAGCCCCTGGGGCGAAGGCCGTCCCGGTTGGCACACCGAGTGCGCCGCCATGGTGCATCGCTACCTGGGCACTCCGATCGACATCCACGGCGGCGGCTCCGACCTTGCCTTCCCGCATCACGAGAACGAGTGCGCCCAGGCCACCTGCGCCTGGCACCAGGGCTTCTCCAACACCTGGATGCACACGGGCATGCTGCTGGTAGACGGCGAGAAGATGTCCAAGTCGCTCGGCAACTTCTTTACGCTGGCCGAGGTCCTCGAGCAGCACTCCGCTGCTGCCCTGCGCCTGCTGATGCTGCAGACGAGCTATCGCTCGCCGCTCGATTTTTCTTGGGAGCGCCTGGAGGGTGCCGAGAACTCGCTCACGCGTATCGCCGGTACGGTCGAGAACCTGCGCTGGGCTGCGAACCATGCGACGTCCGATGCCGATGAGGCAGCATCCGAAGCGTTTGCCGCCAAGGCCGCCGAGACCCGTGCCGCCTTTAAGGAGTGCATGGACGACGACTTTAACACCGCCGGTGCCATGGGTGCTGTCTTTGGCTTTGTCACCGAGTGCAACCAGTACCTGGAGCAGGCGGGCGACGCTGCCGACAAGGCCGCTGCCTTGGCCGCCGCCGATACGCTGGTCGAGCTGCTCGATACGTTTGGTGTTGAGCTTCCCGAGCCCAAGGTCGAGCTGCCGCTGGGTCTGCTGGGCGTTGCCGCCGGTTTGGTTGCCTACACGGGTGACGACGTGGATGAGGCCGCTGCCAAGATTCTCGAGGCTCGCGCCGAGGCCCGTGCCGCCAAGAACTGGGATCTGGCGGATGCCATCCGCGACCAGCTCAAGGACCTGGGCCTGACGATTGAAGATACTGCCGCGGGTACTCGTATTAAGAGTCTCTAGTATTTGTCGACCGTTCGAGGTGCGGCAGATTGCCTTGAAAGAGGAGGGCATAGACCTGGTGGTCATGCCCGACGATTGAAAGGCAAAGTGCCGTGGCTCGGACGGTCGATTCTTGTTCGTTATCTATTTAAGGAGGCCGTTTTATGGCCGACAATCGCAAGCGTGCGCCTCGTGGCGGCAAGCAGGCCGCTTCTGGCTCGCGTCCGATTCGCCGCAACGACCGCGCTGCCACTCCCAAGGGCCAGCGCGAGCGCTCCCAAGCCCAGGCTGCGCGTTCGCAGCGAGATCGCAACCGCGACAACGTTCAGGTTCCCAAGGGCGAGTTTATCGAAGGTCGTCGTGCTGCCGCCGAGGCACTGCGTACCGGCTTTCCCGTCAAGTGCGCGCTCATCGCCGAGGGCGGGGAGCGCGATGCCGCCTTGTCGCGCCTGGTCGACGACCTCAACGCCGCGGACGTCCGCATTAAGTATGTGCCGCGCACGCAGCTCGATGCGCTGTCGAGCCATGGCGCTCATCAGGGCATTGCGCTCGAGGTGGGTAATTTCCCCTATGCGGACGTCGCCGATATCCTTGACCGCGCGGGTGACGGCCCGGCGCTCGTCGTCGTACTCGACCATGTGACCGACGACGGTAACTTTGGTGCCATCGTGCGCTCTGCCGAGGTCGTGGGCGCGGCGGGCGTCATCATTGCAAACAAGCGCGCCGCCGGTGTGACCGTGGGCAGCTACAAGACCTCTGCTGGTGCCGTCATGCACCTGCCCATCGCGCAGGTTCCCAATATCGCTCGTGCGCTCGATGATCTCAAGGCCGCCGGCTTTTGGGTGGGCGGTGCTTCCGAGCACGCCGAGGGCAGCTGCTGGGATGCCCCCTTCGAGGGCCGCGTTGCGCTCGTCATGGGCTCCGAGGGCGACGGCATCTCGCGCCTGGTGCTCGAGAAATGCGACTTTTTGACCAAGCTTCCCCAGCGCGGCATGACCGAGAGTCTCAATGTGGCCCAGGCGACCACCGCGCTGTGCTTTGAGTGGCTGCGCCGCAATGCCGGCGAGCTCATGGGGGAGGAGTAGCGCATGTCCAAGAAGAACCGCGCCAAGTCCAAGGCCAAGTGCTTTGGCGAGGGCTCGGCCAAGCCGATTGTTTCGGCCGCGACCTATGGCGTGGGCGGCAATGCGTTTGCGCAGGCTATCGCCGACCCAGTCTCGACGGTGCACTCCAACAAGCCCGAGCTGCTGGTGGTCGACGGTTACAACGTGATCCACTGCACGCCGCGCTACGAAAAGCTCGTCTACGACCATTCCGACGATCCATATTCCAGCGACGTCCACGATATGGCGCGCACCGCGCTCATCAACGATGTTGCGGCGTTTGCCCAGGGCCGTTACGAGGCCGTGATCGTGTTCGACGGCGCGGGCAACATCTCCAACGAGCGCCCCAACCTACCGGCCCGCGGCGTGCGCATCGAGTTCTCGCCGACGGGCGTCTCTGCCGATACCGTGGTGCAAAAGCTCTGCATCGAGGCACGCGAGGAAGGCCGCGCGTGCTCCGTGGTATCGAGCGACGGTA
The DNA here is from genome assembly GCF_003475115.1 of Collinsella sp. AF37-9. Taxonomy (NCBI): domain Bacteria; kingdom Bacillati; phylum Actinomycetota; class Coriobacteriia; order Coriobacteriales; family Coriobacteriaceae; genus Collinsella; species Collinsella sp. AF37-9. The sequence continues at coordinate 38,557 of NZ_QROQ01000024.1, forward strand.
CGATTCAGGCCGTCGTCATGGGCAAGGGCGTCACGCGCATCTCGAGCCGCATGCTGGTGGACGAGATCAAACAGATCGATAACGACGTTCACGAGGCAGAGGAAGCCCCGCAGATCAAGATGACTCTGGGCAGTCGCCTGAGCCCCGATGCCCTGGCCAAGCTCAAGGCCCTGCGCGGGAGGTAGGGGATTATCCATAGAGACCCGTTTCCCAATTGGCCAGTCCGTCGATTTGTAATCAATGGGCTGCGGGTTACCGTCGCCAAAACGAATAGTTTTTTGTTTTGGCGAACAGATAAAACTATTCGTTCTGACGAATAGTTTTGAGATGTGGTCGGGCGAAGGGCCTGTTGCGCCTCGTCCGCAATTCCTTTATTCTTAACTGGCTTCGCGCGAAAGCGCCAAGTGTGCCAGTGTGGCGCAACGGTAGCGCAACTGATTTGTAATCAGTGGGTTGCAGGTTCGATTCCTGTCACTGGCTCCATGAGAGTTTCGGGCTCTGTTCCCTTGTGGGACAGGGCCCGTTTCTATTTATGTTGACATGTCAGCGGGTTTGACTCCCACCAAGCTTCAGGTTTGTCTCGATCTATAACACGGGCGGGCTGAAAACCCTCCTTATAGTTACAGATCGAGACATTGCCAAGGGACGGCCGATAACATCTCGATCTGTAACACGAAGAAGCTGAAAACCTTTCTTACTGTTACAGAATGAGACGTAAGCGGAGGTCTCTGCGTAATATCTCGACCTGTAACAGATAGGGGAGAAAATGTTCTCTATATGTTACAGATCGAGACAAAAGCCGTGTCGAGCTCGGCTGCCCCCCCCCTGAGCGTGGATTATCGGACGTACGAGCGTGGAAAATCTCCCGCTTAGTGAATGATCGTGGATAATCTGCCACTTTGGCCTCGCGGGCACGCCAATAGTGGGAGATTATCCACGCTCGATTTCAAACGGGAGAAAATCCACGCTCGAATCTGCCACGGAAGCCCGATCTCGACCTATATATAGGTGCAAATAGGCTGTTATCGAAGTCCGATCCTGAAGGTGTACTCCACTACACCAAAGTATTCGCTCGGGAAATGTCACCAGCGCAGCCAAATCCACCGTGATCGCGTCGAAAATGTTGGTGTAAGGGTGGCTCCCTAGCGTCCGT
>NZ_QROQ01000025.1:0-36828 GCF_003475115.1 Collinsella sp. AF37-9
GTGGTTTAAAGCTGGCCGCTGCGCGGCCAGCAGACTAAAGTCTTGAATAAAAAACGGGTGCAGACCGAAGTCCGCACCCGTTTGCCTACCGCCCCGGACAACCACGCGAAAAATCGGAACGCACGTGTCTGAGCGATAGACAAAAATGAAATTCAGCCGTTAGGCAATTGCCGAGCGTTGCGAGCCCTCGAGTCGTTTCTCGTATTCCTCGAGCATCACTCGCGACCTGTTCTCAAGCATCCCGGAAAGTTGGTCGAAGGTATTGTCAAACGCTACAATTTGATAATCGTCATCGACAAAAGAGCCCTTGAGGTAGTTCTTGTCGACGAATTCGCTCCATCCAACAAAGCAATCGAGCCAGCATAGATTTTTCTTTGCACAGAAGAATTTATCCTTGTCCTGGCTCGAATCGCAATAATGCCGCTTGATTTTATCGAGAACCTGGTCATACCTCTCCTCCGAATACCGGAGAAATGATTGATGCCCGCTAGGAGCGGGCCCACTAGGAACGGGCATGAAATTGCCGATGGTCGCCGCCGCATTGGCAAATCGGTTCAGCTTTTTATTATCTTGAAACCCATTCGCTCCGGATTCCAATTCGCGCCAAGCAATAGCCGATCCTCCCTTGATATATGTGCACCTCAAGAGCGCCTTTTCAGGAGAAACCAGCGTTTCGGCGGAATCGAGTATGCTCCGGGGGAAGTCTTCCTCAGGCCAGAGAACTTCGTACATGTCTTGTACTGGTTGAAAGTGGTAATACTTCGCGGAAGTTTTACAGCAATCGAGATCGAAATCGTCATTGCATTCCTTGTAGCGTGCGAGACGTTGCAGAGCCGTTACTTTCTCGTCTGCATAATTCTGCTCCGACCGCAGCCCCCACCTAGCCTTCAGCTTATCGAAATCGATCAGCGTCCTCAGATCGGTAAGCCGCTCTCCGTTGCGGTACACATCGGCGGAACACCTCCCGCTCGCGTTGTCTTTGTATAGCTCCACCGGTTTCGACATTTCAGCTCGCTCTCTCCCGCTTAAGGCATTATTCGGCGCACAATTCAAGCTCAGCATCCAGCAGTTAACAGTCTAGACCACCCTTCTGCCCTTCTAAAGCTTCCAGCCGTTGGCCTCGGCTGCATTAAGCAGCTGCTCTCGCTCTCCGATACGGTCGATCGCGTATCGGAGATAGGCATCCAGAAACCCCGGAACATGAAAAGGATGAAACCTTTCGTCAAAGCCAGAAACCCCTTTGATGTGATGGAACTCAATCTCTCCGCCTTCAAAGAAGCATTCTAGACAGTTTCTCTTCGCCCAGGACTCAAGGTCTCCAAGGGCATACTCCCCCTGTTCGGCACCCAGCATCAAATCTGCTAGGGTCGGAGGCATTTGATCGCAGCATCCGCCCCAATCCGAGGCGAAACGGGTGTTTCTTCCGAGACCGTCCCCGTTGCAACAGTCAACAAGGGGGTAAAGCCCTCGGTGCTGCATCCAGCCTTCTGGCAGGATCCACATATTTGCTCGAGTGTACGCAAGCCCCAGAAACATGTGGAGAAGAGGATATTCCTCTTGCGGCAGGAGCCCTTCCAACTTCTCAGCAGTAAGTTTGCCCCGATAGATATCATTCTTATACCAGCGTTCGCCGCGTAGACTCAATAGCTCCCGTATGATCATCCAAGGGCTGAACATGATATCCGCGCGCCCTTTTTCATCAAATCCGAGATGCCCCTTCAGATAAAGGTAATCGATCTCGTACCCGGGATACTGCCAATAACGGACCCAGTTGCTCAGTGGTCGATTGGGTTGGTACTCCTTCCCCAAGTACGCAGCCATCAAGTTGGCCGATGGCATCGAAATCACATCTACCATATTTTCTCCTACTCACACAACCGGGGGTCCGGGGCGAATCGAGCCACCTCGGACCCCATCATCGCACTAGCCTGTGCCGACTACGCCCTTAACTGTCACTCCATAGGACGCTGTCAAATCAACCTTTCCGACATTCACGTTCTTGTATCCCACCTGGGTGGGCACCGTGACAACATAGACACCGTTCGCTCAGGTAGCCTCGCCGTCACTCCACGTTGCCGCCCGTGCTATCGAGCTGGGCGGCAACGTGGGTGCCGGCCTGCTCCTTCAACGTATCGCCCTTGGCAGTCTCAGACTGCACCTCGGACGGGGTGGCGGGGTAAGCCACCGCATCACAACTATTTAACGGTGAGATGCCAGTCGAATGTGGCTGTGCCCGCTGGGGTCTTGCCGTCCTCGGCGAGTACGGAAGTCCAGATAGTTCGAGCCGCGTACTCGCCCGAATCAAGTTTCTTCGAAAGTTCTATATGCCGAAGCTCGGCACCAGCGCGGAGGTAGGCACCCTCGGAGTTAAAAACCACCTCAGAGGACTCGAAGGAGCCATTATTGTTGAGGTCTACCGCTATGGCGGGCGCTGACAGGATGGGGTTAGACCCTTCTTTCCCGTCCACGGTACAGGTGGCGGGGAGCAAGAGCGTCATATCCTGCCGTGTCTGTCCCGCCCTCCACACGATGTCAGGGGTTGCCGAATAGCTCGCATAGGAGGTCTTCAGGACGGGCTTGGAAGTGGCGCCAGATATTGAGGTCTGCCCTTTGAGGAACGCGGCAGGGCTGGAATCAGAACCGCAGAGGGTGAGGCTCAGGAGCAGCGCAGCAAGGAGCAGCGGCAGCAGGAGCGGCCAGCGGCGCACATGCAGGACGGCGGCGTAGGTCGAATGGCCTGATTGGAACTCCTTAATTTCGACCACACCGCCCTCACGGACGAACAACGCACGCAGCGGGCGGCGGGCTTGCGGGTCGCGATGGTTGAGGACGTGCATAAACTCGCCATGCATGACACTCTCAACATCGCCGTGGCGCTCAAAAAAGCGACTGAAAGCTCGGCCATAAAACTTTGCCCGCGAGAAAGCATAGAATTCGAGGTCAGGGCACTCGGCATCATCGGCGGGCTTGCGGGCGGGGACTCGGCCAAGAACCCCACGGCGGCGAACATCTTTCCGCGAAACGTGCAGGCGTTCTACCGTTTCGGGAGCATCCTCGAACCGCCACCATTCAGGCTTATCGGATACGGTGTACAGCCACATTAGAACAACTCGCAATCAGCATTGGTACCGTTAGGATACAAATTATCGAAGATACTCGGGTCGATACCCTCGTTTCGGGGGTCGGAACGATAGGGGAACATGAGGTTATATGGGTCATAGGCGGCGGGGGCATCGGCGGGGACGGCATCGCCTGCGACTATGAGAACTTCCTTGAAACCCTCGTGCGCCAAGATATAGGAGCGGTGGACATCCTGTAGCAGCGGCAGGCATCTACGGGCTAGATTGACGGTAAGATGAGTCTTGGTAGAGGACATTTCAGTACTTCCTTCCTTTCTAAAGGCACATATAAGGTTCGGACGAGGGCGAAACGACCCAAGGCCGCGTTTACAACACCGCCCCGCCTTCCACCAACACCCCCTACGTTGTTCTGGTGGACTACGGGGGGCATTGAAAAGACGGGGCAGCATTGAAAACGTCGGGCGCGCCGCCCGTCGAGGTAAGGCAGTCCCGCCCACTGCGGCAGGCGGAACACGGCAGGGGGCGCTATTCGGCGTCGGGCTCCACGGCGAGGAACTCAAACGCGAGGTCACGAGGGCCACGTCCTAGGTGGAGAGCTTGGTCGAGATACAGCGAACAGAACGAACGACCTTCTTCAGTAGCACCGAAACCCAGCAGGTTTGCAGGCGACTACCGACCGTCAAGGGTGACGCTAACTATCTCCGACCTGAGGAGACTATCTTCGCTGAACGCAACGATGATATTGCCAAACTGGAAAAGCTCGACTGCAACCCCGCTACTTTCGAGGACACCTTGTTGGAACGGCGCGACCCCAGCTGGGACAGGGACGGCTTCAATCAGATGGAACTGGGACTTGGTCGTAGACATTTCTGTACTTCCTTCCAAAAGGTGCGGAACCGTACCTATGGGCCCCATAAAGTAAACGCAATCGCTGGGTTATCCGAGCAATAGCGGCATATAGGTTGCCGAGAGGTAGCCCAAAAGGAAAGCCCCCGACAATTGCAGCAGGTCAGGGGCTTAGGAGAAATGAATAGCAGCTAGCACCACTAGTTCTTTTTCATTCGCGCCATCAGATACCTCACATCGACGTGCGCTCTTCCAGGTTCTCGAACATCCATCCGTATGCCTTTGTGTACTTCAAATCGAAAACGCTGTCGTTCAGCTCTTCCTCAGAGCAGAGGAGCTCCTCGAGAAACCGATTGAAGCTTTTCTTGCTAAACTCGCTCCCCATCGTTCGGCGGCAATACGCCTTCAGCCCCCTTAAAACATTAAAGTCCTCGGATGCCTTATAAAACGTCAGGTCGATCTTGGCGTCATAGAGCGGAAAGCCATCATTATCGGTCATCTTCGTCCAGTTGTCGGTCCAAAATGCGGGGTCGTCAATAGAACTTGGATACACCGCATAGGCTCCATCGTATTGCTTGATACCAAAACGTGTGATGAACACATCGTGGCCACACGCGTCTTCGAGCTCAGCCACGACGTTAACCTTGAATGCCCGGTAAAACGTTTGCAGCGAAGCTGGATTGATGCGCTTGTAATCTTCGAAAAAGCTGTCGAAAATCAGCCTGAGTTTCTTGTAGGCCGTTTTGTCGGAGTCCTGAAAACGCTGGGAGCCATCGCTGTTTCCCGTGAAGCCAATTACACTACTGCCCCCACCGTATCCATCGGAAGAACAGTAATAGACACCGTTGACGATGCTGTCGAGATGTCCGGAGCCAAAGCAGCCTTCGATTTCGTTGTACTTTTTCGCCGGAATAGAAACGCGCACATCCATAAGCGACTCCTCTTTCTGTCCACAAAATCGTTATCAATCCGAGCTCGTGCGAACGACATCAGGCGCGGCCCATTCGGCTCCCCTTGCTGTACTCTCTGCGGTTTTCAAGGTACGACGGTCCCCTTAGCCCAAACCCTTTCCCCGTGAACGTCGTCTGACACATCCGTCTCGCCTGAGACTCGCTCGCCTTGCTCGGCACATTTGGCATAATAGGGATTTGTATGCACAAGATTTTGTGCATAGTTTCAAATCTTCGGTAGGAGTTGAGCATGTATTCAAAACTTCTCGCGCCTTTGCTCATTGTCGAAATCTTGCGGGGGCGCACAAGCGAAGATACCCCGATGTGCCAGAGCGATATCCAAAAAGAGCTTGAACGGACGTACGGGCTTTCGCTCAGCAGAAATACGATTAGCAGCCACATCGCCACGCTCTTGGAACACTATCCAGACAATCTGGGGTTCAGGGAGCGCGTGCGCGTACAATCCGACGGCGCCAAGCAGATAACGATTACGGGCCTGTTTTGGATACACGATTTCAGCGAAGCGGAGATTAGATTTCTCGGAGATGGAGCCATGTCAGCACCGCTTCCGCAGACGCAGAAACGCGAGCTGCTCGACAAACTTGCATCTCTTAATCCCCAGTCGGGGGTCAGCACCCTCAAGAACGTGGTCTCGGCTGACGCCAGAAAGGAGCGGACGGTTGTCAATCGGCTGCTCATCAATATCGGCACACTCGACCAGGCCATCGCTCAAAAGAAGCGTATAAGGTTCCTATGGGGCAGATGCGCTCCAGAGGGAAAGACGCTTGTCTTGAAACCGACAAATCACATGAGCGAGGTCGACCCCAGGCAAATCATCACAAGCGGCGGGCACTACTACCTCTTGGCAACGTATCCCAGCAATGCCGAAAAGATCTTTCATTTTAGAATCGATGTGCTGTTTGATATCGAGCTGACAGATGTCAGGATGAGCACACCAGCAACCAAACAAGAGCTCACCGACTACCAGCAAAAACATTTCATGATGTTTCGGGGCGGCTCAAATGCAACTATCCGCGTACGCAACACCAATCCCGCTCTTTTGCGCGTCTTTGACGCTTTTGGGGTGCACGCGCACGTCATCGCGTGCAACCGCGAGTTCGTTGACCTTCGGGTCAAGGCCAACCTCAACGCCATGCGATATTGGATAAAGCAAAATTCTGACAGCATCGAGGCGCTCGCCCCGCAGGAGTTACGCTGTCAACTGGCAAAAGACGCTCAAACGATGCTCGCCCAGTACACCAGAAATAATCCCTGATAACAACAAGCCACCGCGGCGAAGAAGGCCACGGTGGCTTGTTGATCTTAGCTATTTGAACAGGTCTATCCCAAGCGTTACCTTACTTGCGCATCAATCCGCCGCGCTCGTCGATGGCGTCCCAGAAGGCATCGGCAAAGCGGGGGTCGCTTGCAGCCATGAGGGCGTTGGTGGCCATCCAGCCAGAGGGAGTGCCGGTGTCGTAGCCCGACAGCGGGTCGATGACGACGGCGTACATGGCCTCGCGGTCGAGCGAACGGGCCATGGCGTCGGTGAGTTGGATCTCGCCGCCCTTGCCGGCCTGCTGATCTGCCAGCAGGTCCATGACCAGCGGGCTCAGCAGGTAGCGACCGACGATGTACAGGTTGGACGGAGCAGCCTCGGGAGCGGGCTTCTCGACCAGACCGCCGATACGCCAGACAGCGCCCGGCTCGGCATCGGCAACGTCCTCGGCGCCCTCGAGCGAACCGACGCGCTCGCCGGCGATAACACCGTAGCGGCTGACTTCCTCGGGCGAGCAAGCAGCGACGGCGATAACCGAAGCGCCACCGTGCTCCTTGGAAACGGCGAGCATCTTGTCGCAGATGTCGCGGTTAGGTACAACGTAGTCGCCCAGAAGAACCAGGAAGTTCTCCCCTGCCACGGCGTCGGCAGCAGAGCGAATAGCATGGCCGAGGCCCTTGGGCTCGTACTGATAACGGAAGTCGACCGGCATACCGCCAGCGTGGGCGACGGCATCGGCATAGGCGTTCTTGCCGCGCTCGCGCAGCAGGTTCTCGAGCGAACGGTCGGGCTGGAAGTAGTTCAGCAGCTCGGGCTTGCCGGGAGAAGTAACGATGATGGCGTCGTCGACCTCCTCGGGCTCGAGCGCCTCCTCGACGACGTACTGAATGACGGGCTTGTCGAGCACCGGCAGCATCTCTTTGGGCGTGCACTTGGTGCCAGGCAGAAAACGCGTGCCAAGACCGGCGGCGGGGATGATTGCCTTCATGTTATTCAAAGATCCTTTCGCAGGCGCAAAAGCGCCCCATGCGTGCGGCACACAGCCGCAGACCAAATTGCGATACTCAAGCATCTTACCGCTGGAACTATATGTCGCTACAAGGCAGAGACAATTCTTCAGCAGGTCAACGCAAATTATTGCTCGAATGGTGCAATTTTATTGCCCAACGGCAGGGCACCCGATACGACCCAAATCACAGAACATGGCAGTTTGAGCAACCGATGCCGAGGGACCGAAAAACAAAAAAGACGGGGCTCGCAATGCGAACCCCGTCTGCAAAGGAATCTGGCGAGAAAGCCTGATTACTTGAGGGTGACAGCAGCGCCAGCAGCCTCGAGCTTCTCCTTGGCAGCCTCGGCGTCCTCCTTCTTGGCACCCTCGAGAACAGCCTTGGGAGCGCCCTCGACGACCTCCTTGGCCTCCTTCAGGCCAAGGTTGGTGAGCTCACGGACGGCCTTGATGACCTGGATCTTGTTGTCGCCGAAGCCCTCGAGCACGACGTCAAACTCGGTCTTCTCCTCGGCCTCAGCAGCGCCAGCAGCGGGAGCGGCGACAACAGCAGCAGGAGCAGCGGCGGAAACGCCGAAGGTGTCCTCGATAGCCTTGACGAGCTCGGAAGCCTCGAGAAGGGTCATTTCCTTAAGAGCATCGATGATCTCATCGGTGGTAAGCTTAGCCATTTCTAAGTCCTTTCGGTTTCCGTGCGGATGCACGGAGATCAGTTAAAACACGGCGCGAATGCGCCAGGGGTGCGGCGTTGCCGCCGCGGGTGAAAACAGCAACTAGGCTGCCTTCTGCTCGGAGACCTGCTGGATCGAACGAGCGAGACCAGAGGAAACGCCGTTGACGCAGACAGCGATGTCGCGAGCGAAACCGGAGATGAGACCGGCGATCTGGCCGAGAAGCTGATCTTTGGTGGGCAGCTCGGCGATAGCCTTAACATCATCGGCGGAAACGGCCTTGCCGTCGGAGATACCGCCCTTGATCTCAAGGACGCCCTTGGACTTAGCGGAGAAGTCCTTAAGGGCCTTAGCGGCCTCGACCGGCTCGGTCTCGTAGAACACATAAGCGACGGGGCCGGCGAGGATATCGTCGATCTCAGGCTGCTCCTGGTTCTTGAGAGCGATCTTGACCAGGTTGTTCTTGTAGACCTTCATCTCGGCGCCGCACTCGCGAAGCTGATGACGCAGCTCCTGAGCCTGCTTAACCGTCAGACCGTTGTAGTTGACGACGAACAGACCGGCGTTCTCGGCGATACGGGACTCGATCTCTGCAACCTTGTCGATTTTGTACTGCTGGGGCATGAATTACCCCTCCTCGAATTCTTTCCGGGCACGGTCCGCCACAAGGACGTGACGGGGGCATGTCCAAAAAGAAAGCCCCCGCGCTGCATGAGCGACGGGGGCGAGAAGACATATCTACTCGACCACCTCGGCTGGCGGGATATCCCATTAAGCTCGCGGGCGATGCCCGTTTGCACCGGCTGTCTCTGGCAGCGGATTCGTGCGTGAACCGAAAGTATTATGGCGGGGACCCCGGCGTCGGTCAACGGGCGCGAGGATTCGTACACAAACCCTGCATACGCTCCGGTCCGAGGGGCCGGGTTGAGATTTTCGCTCGGTCAAGTCCTGGCTCGCACGAAGAGCACATTAAGTGCTCTTCGGCTCGTGCGGAATCTACGAAAATCTCAACCCGGCCCCTCGGACCGGAGCTGCGGTAACTTTGCTGCGAATCCTCGTGTCCGTTGAGCGACGTGCCCCACTCATAATGCTTGGGTCGGTGGGCTGATGTGTTGCATCCCTGAGGGCTAAAAGGTTGAAATGAAGGTGGACAGGCGGTGGAGGCCTTCGTCTAGGTCTTTGTCGGAGACGCAGTAGCTTAGGCGGATATGACCTTCGGTGCCGAAGCAGTCGCCCGGGACTAGGGCTACGTTTGCCTCTTCGATGGCTTTGATGCAGAAGTCTTCGCTGGTTAGGCCGAACTTTTTGATGCTCGGGAAAGTGTAGAAGGCTCCTGCGGGCTCTACTACGTCGAGGCCCATGGCGTATAAGGCTGCGAGGACGCGTTCGCGGCGGGCTCGGTAGACTTTGAGCATGGGGGTTGGGTCGACGGTCAGGGCTCGGGCTGCGGCGTCCATTTCGAAGGAGACAGCACTCGATACTAAGTATTGGTGAGCCTTTGCGATCTCGGCGATGACGGGGGCTGCCGCTGCGAGCCAGCCCAAGCGCCAGCCGGTCATGGCCCAGGGCTTGGAGAAGCTCTCGATGACCACCGTCTGGTCGCGCAGCTCCGGGTGGCGCTGGGCAAAGCGCTCGTAGCCATCCACATAGACCAGACGGTTGTATACGTCGTCGCAGACTACGTAGATGCCCGCCTGCTCTGCCACGCGCGCCACGGCGTCGAGCGATGCCGTGTCGAGGATGCAACCCGTGGGATTGTTGGGCGAGCAGATGACGATGGCCTTGGTCGCCGGGGTCACACAGGCGCGAAGCGCATCCTCGTCAATCTGGAATTGCGCAGGCTCCGTATCCAAAAAGACAGCCTTGGCGTGATTGGCCACGACGATGCTCTCGTACAGGCCAAAGGCCGGCGTGGGGATGATGACCTCGTCGCCGGGGTTGAGCATAGCCATAAATGTTGCCGACAGTGCCTCGGTCGCGCCGTCGGTCAGGATGACCTCATCGGCGGAAAACGCCAGGCCCGCGTCATCCATATATTCGGACAGTGCATCACGCAGGGCGGGGCGACCGTTGTTGGGCGGATAGTGCGTGTCACCGCGGTCCAGCGCGGCGGTCACCTCGGCGCTAATCACATCGGGCGTGGGAAAATCGGGCTCGCCGAGCGCGAGCGCGATACACCCCGGATGCTGGGCGGCGAGCGCGTTAATCCGGCGGATACCGGAGGGCTTGAGCATGGCAAGCGAGGTATTCATGGGCAGACGCATGGCGTTCCTTTCGTAAGGGTTGCACTAGGATAGCGCGGCGGGGCGCCACCAGACGGTGTAACCTAAACGGAAACGAGCCGGAAAGGAGATGGCATGGAGACGACCGCGCGCGGCGACTTACCAAAAACACTGCACACCATTGCGTATATCAGTATTCCCAATAGCGCCGATCTTGATTTTTTGCTCTGGGACCTGCAGGATGCCATCGCCGCCTATGCTCAACTTTCCGGCACCGCACTCCCCCGCCCGGTCGACTTGAAGGCAAATGACGCCGGCAGCGTTGCCGATGGCATCGTGCTGGCCATTGAAGATGTGGCTGACGATGAGACGTTGACTGCTATCGAGCAGGCGCTTGAGCGCTTTGGCGGTACGGGAACGCGCGTCTATGCCGCGATTCGAGCCGCACAAGAGGGCACTGAGCAGGCGCGTGGGACCGCCGTTCGCCTGCACAAGGCATGTGAGCGCCATGACCAATTGTGGTGTGGCGGCGTTGCCATCTGCGCCGGCAGCGGCATCGCAGCGCTTCGCCATTCCCCGCGCATGGGACTCTTGCGGCGACCGTTTTCGGAGGCCATGGACAAGCTCGTGGGCGCCGTGCGCATGGGCTGCTCCGTCGAGCATGCACAGCGACTTGGCGGCGGCAATGCCGCCAACGTCGACGCCGACGGCATGGTTTGCGCCGAGCCAGCCGTGCCCGCGCCGATCTGGCGAGGCGTTCTGAAACGTCTAGGCGCCCACGCTCAAACAAAAATCTAAATTAAATAACAGCCCAGTCAACGGCTTCGTGCCAACGCTCGACAAGACGCTCCAGTCGCCAGGCGGCATTGGCGGGACTTGTCGAGGGTAGGACGACGGCGGGCAACCCCGTCCGATCTTGCAAGTAGCGTTTGTAGAGTCGCCCTGCCGTACCGCCGTTACAGACAACGACCTCGATCGGCGCGGCATCGGTAATGCGCTCGATATGTGCCGGCACAACGTTGCGAATGCTCGCGTCGCTCGAGCCCTTAATGTCGCAACTCTCGATCACATCCCACAGGCCCACGCCGCCGTTCAGCAGCATAGATCGCTTGGCAGCAATGGAGGCATCGAGCGTCGCGGGCTCACCGCTTGCCAAAGGATCGCCCTCGTTGGGCGGCACAGGCACACCGAGGCACGCAGCCATCACACGCCAAAAGCGATTCTGAGGGTTGCCGTAATAAAAGGCATTTGCACGCGAGAGCACCGAGGGAAACGACCCCAGCACCAAAACGCGCGAGCGCTGGTCGAACACAGGCTCAAACCCATGCTCAATATGTTGATAGTCCTCGTCAGACACGGCCATGGGCTAGGCTCTCAACAGATAGCGCACCTCGTAGGGTGCAAGCTCAAGGGTACCCGTCAGCTCGACCGTGGGCGCATCGTCGGCAAGCAGGTCGACAAAGGACCCGTTGAGCTCGCCGGCGCCAAAGGTGTAAGGCTCGCCCACGGCGTTCACCGCCACGAGCACCGTCGCGTCATCACAGGCGCGCTCGAACAGCAGCTGCTTGTTCTGGATCACCACGTTGCGATAGGCACCGTAGTTGAGAGCACAGGCCGCCGCGTCATCGGCCGAGCGAAGGTGCGCAAGCTGCGTGATGAACGCCGTCAGCTCGTTGGGCGCAGGCTCATCGAGCGCAGGTCGCAGCGCCCAGTCACCATCGGGGCCGCCCTTTTCGCCGGCAATCCCCCACTCGCTGCCATAGTAGACGCACGGAATGCCCGGCATGCCAAAGAGCATGCCATAGACGGGACGCAGGCACGACTTGTCGGTGAGGATGCTTGCCAGGCGCGGCACGTCGTGGTTGTCGACAAACGACAGCAGGTGCTTGCCGCGGTAGATGCACCACGGATCGCCGCCAAACTGGCGATGCAGCGAATGCGCGATCTCGAACATATTGACCGAGTTAAAGCTGGAGTACAGGCCCTTGTAGCACTCGTAGTTGGTGCAGGAGTCGAGCATCTCGTCGTTGACGATCTGGTTGTAGTCACCGTGAAGCGTCTCGCCGATCAGCACAAAGTCAGGCTTGAGCTCACGGGTAAAGGCGTGCAGGCGACGCATAAAGTCGCGGTCGAGCATATAGGCAACGTCCAGGCGCAGGCCGTCGACGCCAAAGACCTCGGCCCAGCGGCGCACGGACTCGAGCAGGTAATCGACCACGGCGGGGTTTTGCAGGTTGAGCTTCACGAGCTCAAAATGGCCTTCCCAGCCCTCGTACCAAAAGCCGTCGCCATAGCAGGAATCGCCGTCAAAGCTGATGTGGAACCAATCCTTGTACGGCGAGTCCCACTTACGCTCCTGCACATCGCGGAAGGCCCAAAAGCCACGGCCCACATGGTTGAAGACGGCATCGAGCACCACGCGGATGCCATGGGCGTGCAGCGTCTCGCATACGGCGGCAAAATCGGCATCCCCGCCCAGGCGGCGGTCGATATGGCGCAGGCTGCGCGTATCGTAGCCGTGGCTATCAGACTCGAGCGGCGGGTTAATCAGCACAGCGCCAATACCGAGTTTTTGCAGGTAGTCGGCCCATTGGGCGATCTTCATGATGGGCGCATCGGGGTTGGGCGCAGCGTTGGCAGCCTGGGCGAGCTCATCCTCGGCAACGGGCGCGGCGTTTTCGCGCGGAGCTCCGCAAAAGCCCAGCGGATAGATCTGATAGAACGTCGTCTCGTATGCCCACATAGCAACCTCCCGGCAAGCTCAACACAACGACATCCATTGTATGCCCAGCAGGGTAGCTATTTTGGGACGGGGCTCTTTTAGCTACCCCAGCCCCTTTCTAAGTTGCGGTGAAATACGGACTGTTTGCCGGGTTTATTGGGCTCAGCAGTCCGTATTTCACCGCAACTGATGAGGAGACGTGATTAGGCGACAGGCTTTGCGCGGTGTATGGCCGGGAATAGCACCGTGATAGCGAGAATGACACCCACGACGGCAATCGCCCCGCCCGCACAACCGATCCAGGCGATGCCGGGACCCGACACCACGGCGCCGCCGACCGCGGTGCCCGTGCCGATACCGAGGTTAAACAGGCCCGAGAAGATCGACATGGCGACGGCCGACGAGTCTGCCGGCGTGTACTTGATGAGCTCGGCCTGGAACGCCACGTTAAAGGCCGTGGAGCAGCAGCCCCATAGCGCGCAGACGGCAAGCACTGCTACGAGCGACGATGCGACCGGACCCACGAGCAGCAGAGCCACCGGCACGCCGGAGAGCGTGATAGCCAAGAACGGGAAGCGATGCCCATCGAACAGGCGGCCAAACAGCCAGCTTCCGAGCAGACCAGAACAGCCAAACGCCGTCAGCGTCATGGTGATGGCGCTTGCGTCGACGTGCGCGACCTGCGCCAGGAACGGCTCGATATAGCTGTAACCCGCATAATAGCCGGTCGCCATAAAGACCGTGACCGCGTAGAGCGCTATCAGGAACGGGTTCTTGAGCAGCTCGGGCAGCTGTTTGACGGTAAAGCGCTCGCCCGCCGGCATGGCCGGGAGCACCGCGGCCTGGTAGACAACCGCGACAGCCGAGAGGGCCCCGACCACGGCGAATGTCATGCGCCAGCCCACGGCCAGTCCGATGGCGCGGCCGATCGGCAGGCCAAAGATCTGCGCGATGGACGAGCCCGTGGCAATCATGCTGATGGCGAGCGCCCCGTGGCGGGTATCGACCAGGCGCGAGGCCATAATCGAGGCGACCGACCAGAACACGGCATGCGCGCAGGCGACCACCAGGCGCGCGCAGACCAAAATAGGATAGGTGGGCGCCACGGCGGACAGGAACTGGCCCAGCGAAAACACGGCAAGCACGCCCAACAGCATCCGTTTGAACTCAAAACGTGAGGCAAACACCATGAGTGGCAGCGACAGCAGCATGACGCCCCAGGCGTAGACCGAGATCATGATGCCGGCCTGGGCCTCGGTGAGCGAGAACGACGCGGCAATATCAGTCAGAAGGCCGATGGGCATAAACTCCGACGTGTTGAACACGAACGCACAACAGGCGAGCCCGATAAGAGGGAGCCACTGCTTGAGTGAGATGCCATCTTGTCTTGCCTGACTCATATATAACGTCTCCAATCATTTTGAGCGGAGGCGATTATATAGCAACGGCCCCGCATCCGTCAGCAACAGATGCGGGGCCGCAATCAACTCAATACACAGGGGTTGCGCCGTCAATAAATAGCTAAGCCAACCCCAGCAATATGCCCGCCGAATGCACGACAAACGCCACGATCCAGGCGACCGTCACCTGAAACGCGAACACGGCAACGGCATAGCGCGCGCCCAGCTCGCTCTTGACGGCACCGATGGACGCCACGCAGGGCGGGTACAGCAGCGTAAAGACCAGGAACACGTAAGCGGTAAACGGCGAAAACATGGTTGACAGCACCGCGGGCGACGTTGCGCCCAAAAGCACCGTGAGGGTCGAAATGACGCTCTCCTTGGCGATAAGTCCGGTGACGAGCGCCGTCGAGGCGCGCCAGTCGCCGAAGCCGAGCGGGGCCAACACCGGCGCGATGATGCTACCCAGACCGGCAAGCAGACTCTGCGACTGATCGGCGACCACATTAAAGCGGATGTCGAACGTCTGCAGGAACCAGATGACCACCGTAGCGGCAAAGATAATGGTAAAGGCCTTGGTAATAAAGTCCTTGGCCTTATCCCATGCCAGCATCACCGTCGTCTTGACGCTTGGCAGGCGATAGTTGGGAAGCTCCATGATAAACGGCACCGGGTCGCCCTTAAATGCCGTGCGGTTGAGCACCAAAGCCGCGATACAGCCAACCGCAATGCCGATCAGATAGAGCGAGACCATGGCGGGAACTGTCGCCTGCGGGAAAAACGCCCCGCACAGCAGACCGTAGACCGGCAACTTGGCCGAACAGCTCATGAACGGCGTGAGCATGACCGTCATCTTGCGGTCGTGCTCGGATGGGAGCGTACGGGTTGACATGATTGCCGGCACGGTGCAGCCAAAACCGACGAGCATGGGCACAAAGCTGCGGCCCGACAGGCCAAAGCGACGCAGCACCTTATCCATGACAAAGGCCACGCGCGCCATGTATCCGGAGTCTTCCAGAATGGAGAGGAACAAGAAGAGCACGACGATAATCGGCAGGAAGGTCAGCACGCTGCCCACGCCCGTAAGCACGCCGTCGACAGCCAGAGAGCGCACCACATCGTTGGTTCCGAACGCCTTGAGGCCCGCATCGGCCGAGGCGATGATGACCGCGATGCCGTCCTCCATGAGTCCCTGCAGCGCCGCACCGATCACGCCAAACGTCAGCCAAAAGACGAGGCCCATGATCACCAGAAACGCCGGAATGGCCGTGTAGCGACCCGTCAGGATGCGGTCGATCTTGACGGAGCGCACGTGCTCGCGGCTCTCGTGCGGCTTGACGACGCAACGCCCGCACACGTCGCCGATAAAGCTAAAGCGCATATCGGCCAGCGCGGACAGGCGGTCGGTGCCGGCCTCGCCCTCCATCTGGGTAATGATGTGCTCGATAGCGTCGAGCTCGTTGCGATCCAGGTGAAGCGCCTCGGTCACCAGCTCGTCGCCCTCAACCAGCTTGGTCGCTGCAAAGCGCACCGGGATGTGCGCCGTCACGGCATGGTCCTCGATAAGGTTGGCAATGCCGTGGATGCAGCGATGCAGTGCACCACCGTCCGAGCCATCGGGCGCGCAGAAGTCCAGGCGACCGGGGCGCTCGCGGAACCGCGCCACGTGCAAGGCATGATCCACCAGCTCGCCGATACCCTCGTTGCGGGCAGCGCTAATGGGGACAACAGGCACGCCCAACAGGCTCTCGAGCAGGTTGACGTCCACGGCGCCGCCGTTGGCCGTCACCTCGTCCATCATGTTGAGCGCGATGACCATGGGGCAGTCGAGCTCCATAAGCTGCAGCGTCAGGTACAGGTTGCGCTCGATATTGGTGGCGTCGATGATATCGATGATGGCATCGGGATGCTCGTCAAGGATAAACTGGCGGCTCACAATCTCCTCGCCCGTGTACGGCGACAGGGAGTAAATGCCGGGCAGGTCGGTAACGCTCGCCTCGGGGTGGTTACGGATAGTGCCGTCCTTGCGGTCGACCGTCACGCCGGGAAAGTTACCGACGTGCTGGTTGGAGCCCGTAAGCTGGTTGAACAGCGTGGTCTTACCGCAGTTTTGGTTGCCGGCGAGGGCAAAGTGCAGCGGTGCGCCCTCGGGCACGGCCGTCTTGGCAGCACGAGGCGAATACGTCCCCTCGCCCAGGGCCGGGTGATCTGTCGTGCCGATTGCGGCGTTAACGCGCGGGCCGGTATCGGTGTCGTGCACATCCACGAGCTCAATGCGGGCGGCATCGTCCTTGCGCAGTGTCAACTCGTAGCCACGCAGACGGATCTCGAGCGGATCTCCCATAGGGGCGTATTTCATCATGGTGACTTCGGTGCCCGGCGTGAGTCCCATGTCCAAAATATGCTGTCGGAGCGCCTGATCATCGGATGTCACCGATGCGACAACGGCGTCCTTTCCAATCTCGAGTGTATCGAGCTTCACGCGCTCATCCTTTCGTTAGACGCGGTTAACCGTTTACCGGGGCTAACCAACTCGTAACGACAAATGATAGCGCTCTGAACTATTTTATAAAGTCAAATACCGATGTTTACCTGCGCAAACTTTATGCGATGCGCCCCGAAAGCTCTTTGCGCATACCGCTCAGCGAGATCGAAACGGAACCCGACCGCGCGGTGGCAGTGAGTCGATCACCCTCGACTGACCCCGTGCATGTAAAGGGTGCCTTGCCCATCAAGACGTGGGAGATAGTACCCGAGAGCCCAAAGAAATCGCACTCAGCGCGGGCACCCGAGAGAGCGATATTGAGACCCCTGACGTTTAGTACTGCCCTGAGCACGCCGTTCACCCCATGTGAAAACGTCACCTCGCCGCGCTTGCTCCCCACCGGCGTCTGGGCCAAAACCACATACGTACCCTCAAGCATGGCTCCTCCTCTAAGCAGACTTTTTGAAACGGGCAAGTAGTCTACTTTTACATATGGCGCTCCAGGAAACGGAAGGCCAGGCGGATCCAAGGACGGACTGCCACCTGCTTGTCCTCGTTGTCGACCGCGGTGTTGGCGTTGCCGAGCGAAAGGCCGTGGCCGCCCTGGTCAAAGACGTGCATTTCGCATGCAACACCCTCCTCGGCCATGTGCTGCGCAAACGGGTAAACCTGCGCGATCGGCGCCGTCTTGTCGTCGGACACGCCCCACACAAAGGTCGGGGGCATCTGACGCGAAACATGCGTGGTGGGGCAGATGTCGGCCAGGTGCTCGTCGGTCGCCTCGCCACCCGTCACCATCGACAGATAGTCGTTAAGCAAATCGCGCCCCGTCTTGCCACCCGTCTTGGGCACGCGCAGGTCGATGCGCGGGTCGCGCGTCTGCATATCACGCACATAGGCAAGGTCGAGCAACGGATAGCCCAGCACCACGGCGTCGGGACGAATATCCTCCGGACGAGCCCCGGCAAGGCCCGCGAAAGGTCCGGTCTTCCACTGCGTTGCCAACGAGGCGCAGATCATGCCGCCCGCCGAGAAACCCACGATGCACACGCGCTTGGGATCGACATGCCACTCGTCGGCGTTGGCGCGCACGGTAGCGACCATCTTGGCGAGGTCCGCCTGCGGGTGCGGAAAGCTCACGTCGCCCGTGGCGCTCGTCACATAGTTGAGCACAAAGGCCTGGTAGCCGCGGTCCAAAAACGCAAACGCCACCGGGTCCTGCTCGTGCGGAGCGATATGCGTAAACCCGCCTCCGCCGCAGATGATCACCGCGGGGCGGCGGCCATTGGGCTTGTCGGGCAGCGGCTCGGCACCCAGATACGTAAACGTCGCCGGATAATCCTCGGTCGGCTCCTCGCCCCACAGCGCATGGTTCTCAATAATCATAGGTGCTCCCTCCGTGCGATTCGTGCGCACTCGTTTTTCGCACCTTAGCGTACCCCACTTGAGCCCGCGGCGCAGAAACACCCCCGCAATAAGTTGGCCTTCAACTGATATATCACAAAATCGCTGTTCAGAGGTATCGTTGGACAGCGTAAAATAGGAGCGCTGACCGTGCTGGGAAACACGTACGAAACGTTTCCGGCAAACCACACGCGTGCAACATGCGCGCCTGATACGTTGGAGGCATCTATGGGTCTGCTCGATTCGCTCAAGTCCACGTTCACTTCGTCGGGCGAGGCGTCCGTTCCGCCCGCAGCAAGCTTCGCCACCCGCGAAGGCGTCATCTATGCCCCCGTCAACGGCGTGCTCGTCAACCTGGACGAGGTCCCTGACGAGACGATCGCCTCGGGCATGCTTGGCCAGGGCTATGGCATCGAGCCCATTACCGGCACCATCTATGCGCCCGCCAACGGCCGCATCGGTGCCACCACCGTCACCAACCACTCCATCGGCATGATTACCGAAGACGGCCTGCGCGTGTTCATCCATGTCGGCCTGGGCACCGTGGAAATGAACGGCAAGGGTTTTGCCCGCTTTGTCGAGATGGGCGATGTGGTCAAGGCAGGCCAGCCGCTCATCAGCTTCGACCGCGAGGCCATCAAGGCCGCCGGTCACGAGGACATCGTGACCGTCATCGTCTCCGAGCTCGATCGTCTTAAGAGCATCGACCATGTCGGCGAGTCTGGAACGCTTATCGGCGGCAACCCGCTCGTCAAGCTTGGCGACCCGCTGCTGGTTGCCAAGACCAAGTAGCCAGGCCCCGCGCCACACAGCCAAAAGGCACCTCGTCAAGCGCCCGCGACCATTTGGCCGCGGGCGCTTTTCGTTTGAAAAACCATCCCGCCAATGCCTTATCTGTATAGCCCAAATGAGCCGAGCTGCTAGAATATCGAACTGTATGGATAACTATCATTCAACCGTTATGGGAGGATACGTGAACCGCACCAAAATCGCGCAGCTCTACGCCGATGCCGAGTCGCTCGGCGGCCAGACTGTCACCGTCGCCGGCTGGGTCAAGTCCGTCCGCGACATGAAGAACTTTGGCTTTGTTACGCTCAACGACGGCAGCTGCTTCCGCGACCTGCAGGTCGTCATGAACCGCGAGGCGCTCGACAACTACGACGAGATCGCCCACCAAAACGTCTCGGCCGCCCTCATCTGCACCGGCACCGTCAAGCTGACCCCCGATGCGCCCCAGCCTTTCGAGCTTTCTGCCACCTCCATCGAGGTCGAGGGCGTCAGCGCCCCGGATTACCCGCTGCAGAAGAAGCGCGCAACCGTCGAGTTCCTGCGCACCCAGCAGCACCTGCGCCCGCGCACCAACCTATTCCGTGCCGTGTTCCGCATCCGCTCTGTCGCGGCTGCCGCCATCCACCGCTTCTTCCAGGAGCAGGGCTTTGTCTACGTCAACACCCCCATCATCACCACGAGTGACTGCGAGGGTGCCGGCGAGATGTTCCGCGTGACCACGCTCGACCCCAAAAATCCGCCCCTCACCGAGTCCGGCGAGGTCGACTGGAGCCAGGACTTCTTTGGCAAGCATGCGAGCCTCACCGTGTCCGGCCAGCTCAATGCCGAGAACTTTGCCATGGCCTTTGGCGACGTGTACACCTTTGGCCCCACCTTCCGCGCCGAGAACTCCAACACCACGCGCCACGCCGCCGAGTTTTGGATGATCGAGCCCGAGATGGCCTTTGCCGATCTGAACGACTACATGGATAACGCCGAGGCCATGCTCAAGTACGTCCTTAAGGACGTTATGGCCACCTGCCCCGACGAGCTCAACATGCTCAACAAGTTTGTGGACAAGGGACTGATCGAGCGCCTGGACCACGTGGCAAACTCTGACTTTGCCCGCGTTACCTACACCGAAGCCGTCGAGATCCTGGAGCAGGCAGTCGCTGCTGGCCACCAGTTTGATTACCCCGTCAGCTGGGGCATCGACCTGCAGACCGAGCACGAGCGCTTCCTGACCGAGGAGCACTTTAAGCGCCCGACCTTCGTAACCGACTATCCGGCCGAGATCAAGGCGTTCTACATGCGCATGAACGAGGACGGCAAGACCGTCGCCGCCGCCGACTGCCTGGTTCCCGGTATCGGCGAGATTATCGGCGGCTCCCAGCGCGAGGAGCGCCTGGATCTGCTCGAAGCCCGCATCAAGGACCTGGGCATGAATCCCGAGCAGTACAAGTACTACCTTGACCTGCGCCGCTACGGTTCCTGCAAGCACGCCGGCTACGGTCTGGGCTTCGAGCGCTTGGTCATGTATCTGACCGGTGTGGGCAACATCCGCGACGTCCTGCCGCACCCGCGCACCGTGGGCAACGCCGACTTCTAATCGCCACAGCGCCACCAAACGCGTTCCAGCGCATCACGCCAGCGCCTCTCGGCAAGCCGAGGGGCGCTTTTTTCAACAGCATCCGTCAAGCTTTTGGCAAGTTTTTGGTCAGTTGGGCAGGGCTGTTGAAAACTCGACCCGCCGCTTGCCGACGGCTACCGACCGCCCAGAGCGTCCTGCGCCCCTGGGAAAGCCCCTCGTCCTAGGCTCCATACCGTCGCCACCCAAAACGGAAAGGACGTGGGCGCCATGACCGAAACCGCTGTTGAAACTTACGAGACCACGACGAGGGGCGCCGCCTCGATGGCAGCCTATCGCGCCGTTCGCATCCTGCAACTATTGAGCGAAAACACCGGTGAGGCCAAGGCCATGCTTTCCGATGAGTTGATCCGGCGCCTCGCCCATCCCGACGACCCCGCCCGCATGCCCATCTCGGCGGCGCGGCGCAGCATCTACACCGCCATCTCCGCACTTCGCCATGCTGGATACGAAATTGAGTACAAGCGCGGCGTGGGGTATCGGCTCTTGACCCGTCCGCTCACCGACGAAGAAATCATCCGACTCCACGGCATGGTCATGCGCAACCGCTCTACGCCCATCGCCATTCGAAAAAGCATGGCGCAGCACCTGGTCGCCATGGCGAGTGCCGACGTTCGCGGCTACCTCGATGCACCCGAGCCTGCTCCAAGCGCAGGCGGCAAATCCACCAAGGCCACACGCACGCCCGTCAAGCGCATCGATGCCTGCGAGCTCATCGAGCAGGCCATCGACCACGGAACCACGGTGAGTTTTGATATTTCGAGTGTCACGGCACGCGGAGAGGTCGAAGTGGCACGGATGACACTCCGGCCCTTTGCCATCAAGCAACGAGACGGCATCTCGTATTTGCTGGGAACGGTCTATGACGCGCGAGGCGCCGATGACACGTTGCGTACCGTTGAGATCGGCCGCATGAGAAACGTCACCACACGTCTCCTCGACGGCAAGAAGCTCTTCGCCGCCCTGGACGAGGACGACGCCGCCTCCGCCGCATAAGACCCTCCGCCGCCCATTCGACTACCCGTACCGCCCATCCGATTCTGTATTAAAAAACCCGCCAGGCTGTTGTAAAAATGGACATCAGCGCTACTATAGTCCCACTTGCACTTTGTCCCAGTGCAGTGTTTCCAGCCATTTTTATACTGGGGGTAATGATATGAAGGACATCACCATCAGCCGCAGGAGCCTTCTGGTCTCCGCCGGCCTGCTCGCGCTCGCCCCGCTCGCCGGATGCGGCGGCAACTCTGGTTCCGGCTCTGCTGCCGCCGGTTCCGACTACACCATCGGCGTTCTGCAGCTCACCGAGCACTCCGCACTCGACGCCGCCAACGATGGCTTTGTCAAGGCCATCAAGGAGAGCGGCCTTAAGGTCAAGATCGACCAGAAGAACGCTCAGAACGACCAGTCCACGTGTAAGTCCATTGCCGACAAGTTTGTGGGCGACAACGTCAGCCTGATTTATGCCATCGCCACGCCCGCCGCGCAGGCTGCCGCCGGCGCCACGGCCGATATCCCCATCGTGGGCTGTGCCATCACCGACTACGCCGCCTCCGGCCTGGTCCAGGACAACGACAAGCCCGGCACCAACGTCACGGGCGCTTCCGACCTCACCCCGGTCGCCGAGCAGCTCGAGATGATGCAGAAGGTCCTGCCCGACGTTAAAAAGGTCGGCCTGCTCTACTGCACCGCCGAGTCCAACTCCGACGTCCAGATCAAGGCCGCCAAGAAGGAGCTCGACAAGCTGGGCCTCGAGTACACCGACTTCACCGTCTCGAGCTCCAACGAGATTCAGTCCGTCGTCGAGTCTGCCGTGGGCAAGGTCGACGCGCTGTACTCCCCCACTGACAACACCATCGCCGCGGGCGCTTCGCAGGTCGGCCAGATCTGCAAGGAGAATAAGCTCCCCTTCGTGACCGGCGAGGAGGGTATGTGCATGGCCGGCGGCCTGTTCACCCTCTCCATCAACTATAAGGACCTGGGCTACGCCGCGGGCGAGATGGCCGTTAAGATCCTGAAGGGCGAGGCCAAGCCCGAGGATATGCCGATCAAGCACCTCTCGAGCAAGGACCTGGTCGTCGTCAAGAACGACGAGATGGCCGAGGCCCTAGGCATCGACCTTTCCGCTCTGGACGAGTAGCGCCATGCGCGGTAACGCGTCTAGGGCCCGCACGCGCGCCACAGCCGCGTTATTCAATATCTGAGTCCTTGGGGCGAACGCTAAAGACCGGCGTTCGCCCTGCTTGTTTCGGATGAGACAAAACATCCGTCCGCAGCTCTTTTATGCATTGGTACCGCTATTATGGAAAATCACGTGTCCACCCTATCCTAGGAGGTATGAAGCATGCTCATTGCATTGCAGGGCGCCGTCTCGCAGGGCGTCCTCTGGGGCATTATGGTGCTTGGCGTGTTTATCACGTTCCGCCTGCTCGACATCCCCGATATGACCTGCGACGGCAGCTTTGCCCTCGGCGGCTGTGTCTGCGCCGTACTCATCGTCAACAATAACGTCGACCCCTTGCTCGCCGTGCTGGCCGGCATGTGCGCCGGCGCCATCGCGGGCGCCGTCACGGGCATCTTGACCACCGTCTTTGAGATTCCCGCAATCCTCGCCGGAATCCTTACGCAGATCAGTCTGTGGTCCATCAACCTGCGCATCATGGGCAAGTCCAACACGCCCATCCTTGCCAAGGGCACTATCTTCTCATCCGTCAGCAACATGACGGGCCTGCCGCAGTCCACTGTTGCCATTATCCTAGGCATCGTGCTGGCCGTGGCCATCGTCGCCATCCTGTACTGGTTCTTTGGCACCGAGATCGGCTCGGCACTGCGTGCCACCGGCAACAACGAGTACATGATCCGCGCCCTGGGCGTTAACACCAACACCACCAAAATGATCGCCCTCGTGCTCTCCAACGCCCTCATTGGCCTTTCGGGTGCGCTCATCTGCCAGAGCCAGAAGTATGCCGACATTGGCATGGGCACCGGCGCCATCGTTATCGGTCTTGCCGCCATCGTCATCGGCGAGGTGCTCGGCCGCCTGCTGCCCGGCGGTCTCACGCAGTTCTCCGTCCGTCTGGCCTCCGCCGTCTTTGGCTCCGTGGTGTACTTCCTCATCCGCGCCATCGTGCTGCAGCTGGGCATGGACGCCAACGACATGAAACTGCTCTCTGCTGTGATTGTCGCCGTGGCCCTGTGCGTGCCCGTGGTTTGGGAGCGCTATAAGCTCCGCAGCTCCTACACGAAGGGAGATGAGGCAGATGCTTAAGCTCTCGCACGTCAAGAAGACCTTTAACAAGGGCACCGTCACCGAGAAGCGCGCGCTCACCGGCGTCGACCTTACCCTCAACGACGGCGACTTTGTAACTGTGATCGGCGGCAACGGCGCCGGCAAATCCACGCTGCTCAACATGATTGCCGGCGTATATCCGCTCGATTCGGGCGTTATCGAGCTCGACGGCACCGACATCTCGCGCCTGAGCGAGTCGCAGCGCGCCAAGTACCTGGGCCGCGTGTTCCAGGATCCCATGCGCGGCACCGCAGCCGACATGCAGATTGCCGAGAACTTGGCCCTCGCCAAGCGTCGCGGCCAGCGTCGCGGCCTTTCGTGGGGCGTCACCAAGGCCGAGAAGGACGAGTACGTTGAGTTGCTCAAGCGCCTGGACCTTGGCCTGGACACGCGCCTCAACGCCAAGGTCGGCCTGCTTTCGGGTGGCCAGCGCCAGGCACTCACGCTGCTCATGGCCACGCTCACCAAGCCGCGCTTGCTGCTGCTCGACGAGCACACCGCGGCACTCGACCCCAAGACCGCCTCTAAGGTGCTCAATCTGACCGAGGAGATTGTCGACGAGAACCACCTGACCACGCTCATGGTCACGCACAACATGAATGACGCCATCCGTCTGGGCAATCGCCTGATCATGATGCACGAGGGCCACGTTATCTACGACGTGGCGGGCGACGAGAAGAAGTCGCTCACCGTCGCCGACCTGCTGCAGAAGTTCGAGGAGGTCTCGGGCGGCGAGCTCGCCAACGACCGCATGCTGCTGAGCTAAAACCTGCCAATAAGGGACAGGTTTATTTTGGCAGGTTTTATCTGCGCAAACGTCAAAACCGTCGCAAAGGAACAGATACCTTTGCGACGGTTTTCGCATATCATGTCGATAATCCAGCGTCAGCAGGAACCACTGGTTAAGAACTAAGGAAACTGCCATGAGAAGACTCCTTCCCCGTCTTGCTTGACCGCCGCACTCCTTGCCGGCGTGCTCGCCGGCGGCCCAGCTTACGCCACCGCGGCCACCCCATCTCAAGTTATCGGCCCGTCCGATGTGATCGGACGGGCTTTTTGGTGGGTATCATGGTTGAATGATCATTAGGAGGTTTTCCCTACATGGAATTGTTTGAACCGATTCTTCATTTCTTTGAGCAGCGCTGGGTCCACAACATCATCTGGGCCGTCATCTTGGTAATAGTCACCGCCATCGCCGCCAAGGTGGCATCCAAGACCCTGCGCCACCTACTCAACCGAGACGACAACCCGCTTCCCGCATCGAGCATCTTCATCAACATCGCGCGTGCCGTCATTTGGATGATCGGCGGCAGCTTTATCCTCGACAACTGCTTTGGCATTAACGCAAACGCGCTCGTCGCCGCTCTTGGCGTCGGCGGCATCGCCATCTCGCTCGGCTTTCAGGACACGCTATCAAACCTTATCGGCGGCATGCAAGTGACCTTTATGGGCATCATCAAGCCCGGCGACAATATCGAGGTCGGCGGCGTGTCGGGCGTGGTCCAGGACATCACTTGGCGCCACACGACCATCGAGGACGCCTGCGGACAGACCATCATCGTCCCCAACTCCAACATCTCCAAGAACACACTCGTGCACCTCATGCCCTTTGGACGCGTTGTCGTTCCCGTCGCGGTGAAGGACACGTCAAAGTGGGACTCGCTCGATGCGCTGGCAGACGAGCTCGCCTGTGCCACCAAGGTCGCCGTTTCACCCATCTCGGGCTTTGACAAGGAACCCTACGTGCTCTTTAGCGAGATCGGCGACTTTGGCATTAAGGGTAAGATCATCTTTATCGTCAGTGACGACAGCACCACCTTTACGGCAGCCGACGCCTGCATCCGCGCCATCGCCCCCATCATCGCCTAAAACCACCGCAAAGGGGACAGGCACCTTTGTGGTGGTTTCGCATCGTGGTACCATGGTTCATATCGTTGTTTAAACGACTAAGGGAGTAGACACCATGGAAGAGGCCTATCGTCAAGCGCGCAAGCGCGGCGAACAGGGACGCCGTCGCGCCATCAGCCAAAGCGAGCATCCATATCTTACGGACCTCGACAGCTTGGTCGCCCAGCTTCCCTGCGGGCAGCGCGAGAACATCGGCCTGCGGGACATTCCGCTCGAAATGGTCGTCGGCACGGTTACCAAAGGTCGCCAGTCCGCCTTTTCGTGTAACTTTATGCCGCTGCTCCCCTGGAATACCGAATTCGCCCGCAAATGGTCCAACCTCTACGATATCCAAATCTCCGAGGGCTACCGCGACCCCATCATCGTCACCGAGTTCATGCACCGCTTTTACGTCCAAGAGGGCAACAAGCGTGTCAGCGTCCTCAAATTCCTTGACGCTCCGACGGTTTCGGCCAAGGTGACGCGTCTGTACCCCGGTAAGTGGGATTCCGTCGAGAGCCGCCTGTACGGTGAGTTTTGCGCCTTTTGGTACGTATGCCCCCTGTACGAGATTGAGTTTTCGCGCGAGGGCAGCTACGAGATGCTTGCCAAAATGCTCGGCCAAGATCTTGTCGAAAAATGGCCTCAAAAGAAGGTCGACTACCTACGTCACACCTTCCTGCTCTTTAAGCGCGCCTATCTTCGCGCGGGCGGCGACCACTTGGACATTACGCCTGCCGATGCTATGCTCGTCTACCTCAACGTCTACAACCAGGACCGTCTGCTGGATACGCCGACGGATATCGTCGTCAACCGTCTGTGCAAGATTTGGCGCGAGCTTGTCATTGCCGGCAAAAGCGACGAGGACAAAGTCGATCTTGTCGAAGCGCCGCAGCCCAACGAGAAAGAGGGCGCACCGACAAAAGCTACCTCGGGCGTGCTCAACTTCTTTATGAGCAAGACCGTCTACTCCACTGCCAATCCCATGCGAATCGCCTTTATCCACGAGTTTCCCTGTGCCACGTCGAGCTGGGACAGCCTACACGACCAGGGCCGCCGGTATCTTGATGAGCACTTTGGCGGCATCGTGCGCACCGAGGCGTTCGAGGACTGCCACGATTCGGACGTGTTCTACGCCGCCGTCGAGACAGCCGTAAAGCACGGGGCGAACGTCATCTTCTCGACCTCACACCGGCTCATGGAATACACGCTCAGGGCGTCAGTCGAGTATCCCCAGGTGCGGTTCCTTAACTGCTCAATCGGCCTTCCCCACCAAAGCGTCCGCTCGTACTTTGGAAAGATGTACGAGGCCAAGTTCCTACTGGGCGCCCTTGCCGCCAGCATGGCCGACAACCACCGTATTGGCTACCATGCGTCGGTCTTCGCCTCGGGCGCGCTGAGCGAAATCAACGCCTTCGCTATCGGTGCCTCGCTGCTCGACCCTCGTGCGCAGATTATCCTCACTTGGGGAGATGTTCCCGCCGGCGGTCTTGCCGAAGCCATGTGTCGCGAGGGCGTGAGCGTCATGACCGGCGCCGATATGTCCAAGTCTCTCGAGGACCCCACCGCCTACGGGCTTCACCGTCTGGTAAACGGCAAGGAAGTTACCGGTATTGCTATGCCGGTATGGAACTGGGGCCGTTACTACGAACTCATCGTACGCAGCCTACTGCACGGCACATGGGACGAGACCGCCGATGACCAGCAGGTGCGCGCCGTCAACTACTGGTACGGTATGAGCTCCGGCGTCATCGATATTCGCTACGCTCCGGGCCTACCCTATCAGACGCGTAAACTTGTGCAGCTGCTTCGCAACGGCATTGTCGAGGGCTCCATCAACCCATTTGGCGGCGAGCTCCACAGCCAGGACGGCGTGGTTCAGATTGAGGGCTTCCCTCCCCTGCCGAGTACGCAGATTGTCGAGATGAACTGGCTGGCTGACAACGTTATAGGCTCGATTCCGCAGCTCGATAACGAGCCGGAGGTCCGTGCCCTATGAATATCCTAGCCATTGCCGATGTAGAGGAGCGCTGCCTGTGGGAATGTTTTCGCAAGGAGCGCTTTGAGGACGTTGACCTGATTCTATCCGCAGGCGACCTGGATCCGGACTATCTTGAGTTTTTGGTCACTGTCATCAACAAACCGCTTGTGTACGTTCGTGGCAACCACGACGACCGCTACGCGCGCCATGCACCGGGCGGGTGCATTTGTGTTGAGGACAGCGTATATGTGTACCGAGGTATTCGCATTGCGGGTCTGGGCGGTTCCATGCGCTACCGCGACGGCGCGAACATGTATACCGAGCGCGAGATGGCAAAACGCATGCGCAAGCTATCGCGAAAAATCGCACTGGTAGACGGATGCGATATTCTACTTACCCATGCACCCGTCGCAGGCATGGGCGACCTGGACGACCTGCCGCATCGAGGATTCGAGTGCTTTAATGCGGCTCTTGAGTCTTGGGGTCCCGACTATATGATTCACGGGCATGTGCACCAAAGCTACGGCCCCAACTTTCAACGCGAGCGCCAACACCCATGCGGAACGCAGATTGTCAACGCCTGCGGCTATACCAAGATCGAAATTGACGAGGCGCGCTACCCCACGCGCGGTTGGAAGGCCGCTTGGCTCAACTCGCAAACCATGCGCCGCGAGCTCAAACGCCACGAAGCAATCGAGTCTTCAACCGCCAGAACCCCCTGGTAACTGCCAACAACCACCACGAAGGGGATAGGCACCTTTATGGTGGTTTTGCTGACTCGTCCGACCTGTCCATCACGGTGCTTGTGTAATTAACGAGAACACTCATTGTTTTGTAAGGACGGCGCTCACGTGCCGTCTTTTTTTGTCAACTTATGCAGTCTCGACCGTGTTGTATGTAGAGGGACCTCGCGAGACGCCTTCCCTATATCCACCACGACCAATTGGAGGTGACACTATGCCTGCACGCCGTAACCGCAATAGCACGCTCCGATGCGATGCCGATCAGATCGAGCGGGAAGCAAAGCGCTTGGTCGACACGTATTCCGACCTCATCCTTCGATTGTGCTATTCGGCCCTTGGATCCGCTGACGACGCTCAAGACATCTGCCAGGACACGCTGATCAAGATTCTCCAACGCACTCAACCGTTCGACTCGCTCGAACACGAACGTGCTTGGGTGATCCGAGTCGCACTGAACGCATGTCGCGATATCGGCCGTACGCACGCGAATCACCCGGTTGTCGACCTCGATTCGCTCCCCGATTTCTGCGCACCCGTAACACATACCGAGCAAGAATTCGCGCAACGCGACTGCGCCATTCTTTCCGCTGTCACGGCCCTGCCTCAAGCACAGCGCATCGCCATCTTTTTGCACTACTACGCAGGCATGAGCATCAGGGAAATCGCAGACGCCGTTCACGCGACGCCAGCTGCAACCGCCCAGCACCTTAGCCGCGGACGTGCGTCACTTCGGCTTTCCTTGAAAGGAGACCACAATGACTACGAATTCGAATGACTATCGCCACGCCCTGGAGCACATTTCGTTTACCGATAATGCGAAGCAGCACATGGCAAACTCGATTGCTCAGTCCGTCGCCTCAAGCGATGCGGCGACCGCTCAAAGCAACTTTAATGGCACGCGACGCAAGCCGCGCATCGCCCGCCATCCCGTAAGAACAGTCGCTCGCATTGCCGCTGTAACGGCAGTCCTCGCTATCGTCATTGGAGGCGCTGGCACGGCTATGGCAACAGGCGTCCTGCCGCTTCCTTCTGACATGCTTTCCGACATCTTTGACGGACCTGCTTCTCAAACCGAGATCATCGACCGTATTGGCCGGCCCGTCGGTGCTAGCTGCTCCAACAACGGAGTCACCGTGACCGCCGACGCCATCATGGGCGACAAGGATATGGTTACCATCGCCTATACGCTTACGTTCGACGATCCCGCTGCCCTGAAAAAGCTTTCCGAGCCGGGCGAGAACGGAACTATCGCCGGAAGTGTCGATGGAAACGTATACGTTGATGGCGAGCATGGCGGCCAAGGCCAATCATGGCTCATTGACAAGAACCCCAATGACTCCAGCATTCAATACTTTGCACAGTTCAGCGTTGAATCACCCGGCCTTATGGGCAGGACCGTCCGCACGCATATCAACTCTCTCGTTGTGCCACGTGCTGGCAAAGAGCTTCCCGAGTATAAGAAAATACTTACGGGCCCATGGGATCTTAAGTTCCAGCTGAATTACGAAGATACATCCGTTACGATTCCCGCGCCCAAATCGGTCAACTTTAACGGCACCAAGGCGACGATTCAAGAGGCCACCGTATCCTGCGTTGGCGTTTCAGTCCGCTACAACATAGATCGTTCCATCGAACACGACAACAACAGCGGCAAGATGTCTCAAAACATGGAGGAGTCTATGGATGCCGTTGGCAACATACCCCTCATCGTGACGTTCAAAGACGGTCATGTTGAGGACGCAACCAGCCACAGCGGCTATTTCGCAAATAAACTGGATAACGGCACCACTGATGTCCACAAGACCTGGCCGTTCTCGCAAGTTTGTGACACAGACAAGATTGCAAGCGTACAAATTGGCGATACGGTCATTCCCATGAATTCGTAACGCTACGCGGCTCGTATATGCACCCGGTTCCGCACTTCGCGTCTAAAGATGCGCTGTCATCGAGCAGCGTGAGCGCAAGGCCGCCCGTATGGTCGGCTGGGAACACCTCGCTGCGCTAAAAACCACCACGAAGGGGACCGGCACCTTTGTGGTGGTTTTGCTGACTCGTCCGACCTGTCCCAACGGCTTGTCTCAATCTGTAACAGGTAGGGCCCAAATAATCGGTTAGCTGTTACAGATCGAGACAGACCACGGATGCTCGGCCGAAAATCTCAATCTGTAACAGGTAGGAACGATTTTGCCCCTTAGATGTTACAGATTGAGATATTTGACAGCTTGAATCGGCATCGCCTACAGCGCGGCGACGACCTTGTCGCCCATCGTCGTGGTGCCGAGGATCTTATCTGCCGGGGTGTTGACATCGGCGATGTCACGGGTGCGCCAGCCCTCGTCGAGCACGCGCGCCACGGCGCTCTCGATCCACGCGGCTTGCTCGCCCATGTCGAGCGCGTAGGTCAGCAGCATCGCCACCGACAAGATTTGAGCCAGCGGATTGGCCACGCCGAGCCCCGCGATGTCAGGAGCGCTGCCAGCGCTCGGCCCAAACAGCGATACGCCATCATCCAGCGAGGCAGAGGCAAGCATACCGAGCGATCCGGTAATCTGAGCCGCCTCATCGGACAGGATGTCGCCGAACATGTTCTCCGTCACCACGACGTCAAAGTCTGCCGGTCGACTGATGAGCTGCATGGCGGCGTTGTCGACGAGCAGGTCCTCAAGCTCCACGTCGGAGTACTCCTCGTCTTGCACGCGATGCACGATCTCGCGCCACATGCGGCTCGTCTCCAGCACGTTGCGCTTATCAACGCTCGTCACCTTGCCGCGACGTTTGCGCGCCGCCTCAAATGCCTGGCGCGCAATGCGCTCAATCTCGTACTCGCGATACTCCATCACGTCGACCGCACGCTGACCGGCCGCACCCGCAGCGCCCGCGCAGGTCACGGATGCGGGCGCCAAAGTCCCACGGCATGTTGTAGCCCATCGTATCGGGGATGTTCACGACCGTGGCACCGGCCTTTACGGCCGCCTCGATAATGCGCACCAGAAACTCCTGATCGGAGCGGCCGGCATCCTCGGCATAAAACTCAACATCGTCAACGAACTTGCGAGCATGTTTGACGGCATGGATCGCTCACTCAATTGCCCTTTCCTCAGTCATATGGAGCTTGTCGCGCAGGTGACTGGTGCTCACACCCAGCCCTGTATGGATACGGGGCCTCTGGGCCGTTTTGAGCGCCTCTGCAGCCACTTCGATATCCCTGTCGACAGCGCGCGTCAGGCCGCATACCGTGCATCGGTCGCCCGCAATCTTGCCAATCTCCTGTACGGAGCGAAAGTCACCAGGACTCGAGATGGGAAAGCCCGCCTCGATAACGTCCACGTTCATGCGCACCAGCTGGCGGGCGATGAAGAGCTTTTCCTCGGTATTCATGCTGGCGCCCGGCGACTGCTCACCGTCGCACAGGGTGGCGTCAAAGATTGTGATTTTGCGGCTTATATGTTCCTCCTGATTGACCGTTTTATGACAGATGGCTTTCAGGAGAGAGAGAAGGCCTAGAGATAGAAAAATACCCGTGTCGCTCATCACGCCTGAAAGCGGCAGACGATAGCGCACCCGGGTACAACAAATCGTTATAGCGAGATTACAACCCTAGCGCGCTATCCAATCTAGTAGCGCTAGGCCTAGGAGCTGTTGCGTGTTCTTAAACATGTTGGGCTCCCTTCGGCCTCGGGTAGTACTACATCGCGCTAAAGTACAACACAAGTAAAACCACCACAAGGGTGCCTGTCCCCTTCGTGGTGGTTTCGTTGACTCAAAAGCAAGAGACCCGGTCCTGCACGAGGCAGAACCGGGTCTCTTTAGCAATGCTTGCTTTGCTCAGGCAGTAACTGTTAGTTACTCAGCCAGGAAGTCGCGCTGGATAGCGGGATCGACCTTGACGCCAGGGCCCATGGTGGAAGACACGGAGATGGACTTGACGTACTTGCCCTTAGCAGAAGAGGGCTTGACGCGCAGGATCTCGGTGTACAGGGCAGCGTAGTTCTCGACGAGCTGCTGCTCGGTGAAGGACTTCTTGCCCAGGGGCACGTGGCAGATGCCGTAGCGGTCGGCGCGGTACTCAACGCGGCCAGCCTTGAGCTCGGAGACCATCTTGGCGACGTCCATGGTCACGGTGCCGAGCTTGGGGTTCGGCATGAGGCCACGGGGACCAAGGATCTTACCGATGCGGCCAACCTTGGCCATCATGTTCGGCGTAGCGATAGCGGCGTCGAAGTTGATCTCGCCCTTCTGAATCTGGGCGACAAGCTCGTCGGAACCGATGATGTCGGCGCCGGCAGCCTCAGCCTCGCGGGCCTTCTCGCCCTCGGCGAAGACGGCAACACGAACGGTCTTGCCGGTGCCGTGGGGCAGGGAGATGGAACCACGGATGTTCTGGTCAGCCTTACGAGTATCGATGCCCAGACGGAAGTGGGCCTCGACGGTCTCGTCGAACTTGGCGGTGTCGAGCTCCTTGATGAGCTTGGCAGCCTGAAGGGGGGTGTAGAGCGTGGCGCGGTCGATCTTCTCGGCAGCGGCGTTATAGCTCTTACCATGCTTAGCCATGTGCATTACCTCCTGTGGTTAAACGGGCGTGAGCCCTCCCACATCGTATCGTGTGCCCTATTGCACACATATAACGCGCGCCCCGGTCGGAGCACCCGTCATTACCTAAAGAAATAGCTACTCAGCGATGGTGACGCCCATGGAACGGGCGGTACCGGCGATGATCTTCTTGGCGGCGTCAATGTCGTTGGCATTGAGGTCCGGCATCTTGATCTCGGCGATCTTGGTGAGCTGCTCCTGAGAGAGCTGACCGACCTTGTCGGCCTGGGGCTTAGCGGAACCAGACTTGAGGTTCAGCTCCTTCTTGATGAGGTGAGCCGCCGGCGGGGTCTTGGTGATGAAGGAGAAGGACTTGTCCTCGTAGACAGAGATCTCAACGGGGATGATGTCGCCCTTCTTGTCCTGCGTCTCGGCGTTAAAGGCCTGGCAGAACTGCATGATGTTCACGCCAGCAGCGCCCAGGGCGGGGCCGACGGGAGGAGCGGGGTTAGCTGCACCAGCAGGAATCTGGAGTTTAATGACGTTGGCAACCTTCTTCTCAGCCATGGTCATTCCTTTCGAATCACGAGTGTGAAGTACTTGCTATATCGTAAGCACGCACGTGTTAGAAGCACTCCTGAGATGAGCAGTCACAGAAGAAGCACGCTCGCGCGAACGGACAAAAACTTAAGCGATGACAGCGACCTGGTTAAAGTCGAGCTCGACCGGCGTCTCGCGGCCAAAGATCATCAGCGTGACCTTGAGCTTGCCAGCCTCGGTGTTAACCTCGGAGACCTTGCCATCAAAGTCGGTAAGCGGGCCATCGGTGACGCGGACGGACGTGCCGACCTGAATATCAACCGAGGTGCGCTTGGGCGAATCGCCCTTACCGGGACGACGAGTCATCTTATTGTACTCGTCACGGGAAAGCGGAGCGGGCTTGCCGTTGCCGCCCAGGAAACCGGTGACGCCAGGCGTGTTGCGAACACACGTCCAAGCATCGTCATCCATCTCCATGCGGACCAGGACATAACCCGGGAAGATCTTGGAATCCTTGGTCTCGCGCTTGCCACCCTCTTTGATCTCGGTGACGCGCTCCATAGGAATCTCGATATCAAAGATACGGTCCTGCATGCCCATGGTCTCGATGCGATGCTCAAGATCGGACTTAACGCGGTTCTCGTATCCAGAGTAAGTGTGAACGACGTACCAACGCTTAGACATGGTTTAGCCCCTCAATCCAGAGAACAGAGCAAGAGCCTCGCCAAAGCCAGCATCGAGCAGAGCGATGACGACGCCGACGACGATCAGAGAAGCGCAAACGACGACCGAGTAGTTCATGAGCTCCTTCTTATCGGGCCACGTGACACGCTTCATCTCGGACTTCACCGAAGCGAAATACTTCTTGGTGCGGGCGAAGAAACCAGGCTTCTCGTTCTTCTTAGACTTCGCAGCCTTCTCGCTCTTCTTGGCAACGGCCTTCTTGGCCTCAACCTTGGAGTTGGCGGCAGCGTTGTTGGCAGGTGCCGGCTGCTGTGCCTTCTTC
The DNA here is from genome assembly GCF_003475115.1 of Collinsella sp. AF37-9. Taxonomy (NCBI): domain Bacteria; kingdom Bacillati; phylum Actinomycetota; class Coriobacteriia; order Coriobacteriales; family Coriobacteriaceae; genus Collinsella; species Collinsella sp. AF37-9. Next base: position 34,458 of record NZ_QROQ01000025.1, read on the forward strand.
TTGTTCTTCTTGTTGGCCATTTGGGTTACCTCCGCGCAATGCGCTTATACATGAGTAAACCGTAAGCCCCCAAGTGGGAGCTTACGGAATAATGACTGGCACGCCAGGAAGGACTCGAACCCTCAACACTCGGTTTTGGAGACCGATGCTCTACCAATTGAACTACTGGCGTATATGACTAGAGACTAGCGAGTCTCTTTGTGCAGCGTGTGGTGACGGCACCAGGGGCAATACTTCTTGATCTCCATACGATCAGGCATGGTCGACTTGTTCTTGGTGGTCGTATAGTTGCGGCGCTTGCACTCAGTGCACGCAAGAGTAACTAGAGTACGCATGTATCCTGAACCTTTCATTTCCGCCCCGTACGGGCACGAGTTGTTACTTTATCAGCTCCACGTAAGTGCTGTCAATGAAAACCTCGAGTCAATTGGTTCTCGGTGGATCCATTCATATTTGGAACACATCAATGAAGCCATCGAGATCTAATCGACGGTGCATCCAGGACCATTATCGATCCTCTCGACACCAGCAACGGCTCAACATCCATTGCAGAAAAGAACCCGGCACCCATATAAGTGCCGGGTTCTCTAAGTCAGCTATATCAAAGAGCTAATTTACTCAATGATCGTGGAGACGATGCCCGAACCGACGGTGTGGCCACCCTCGCGGATAGCGAAGCGCAGGCCCTCCTCCATGGCGATCGGGTGGATGAGGTCGCCCTCGATGGTGATGTGGTCACCAGGCATAGCCATCTCGGTGCCCTCGGGGAGCTTGACCGTACCGGTAACGTCGGTGGTACGGAAGTAGAACTGAGGACGATAACCATCGAAGAACGGGGTGTGACGGCCGCCCTCCTCCTTGGTCAGAACGTAGATCTCACCGGTGAACTTGGTGTGCGGGGTAACCGAACCGGGCTTGCAGAGAACCTGGCCGCGCTCGATGTCCTCGCGCTTGATGCCGCGGAGCAGCAGACCGACGTTGTCGCCAGCCTCGCAGAAGTCCATGGACTTACGGAACATCTCGATACCGGTAACGACGGTGTTCTGGGTATCCTTGATGCCGACAATCTCGACGGGCTCGTTGAGCTTGAGCTCACCGCGCTCGACACGGCCGGTAGCAACGGTACCACGGCCGGAGATGGTCATAACGTCCTCAACGGCCATCAGGAACGGGAGGTCGTTGTTACGAGCAGGCGTCGGGATGTACTCGTCGACGGCGTTCATGAGCTCGCGGATAGCGTCCATCCACTTGGCGTCGCCCTCGAGAGCGCCCAGAGCGGAACCACGGATGACGGGGATGTCGTCGCCGGGGAAATCGTACTCGGAGAGGAGCTCACGGGTCTCCATCTCGACGAGGTCGATGAGCTCGTCATCGTCGACCATGTCGCACTTGTTCAGGAAGACGACGATGTAGGGAACGCCAACCTGACGGGCGAGCAGGATGTGCTCGCGGGTCTGAGCCATGGGGCCGTCGGTAGCGGCGATGACCAGGATAGCGCCGTCCATCTGAGCAGCACCGGAGATCATGTTCTTGACGTAGTCAGCGTGGCCCGGGCAGTCAACGTGAGCGTAGTGACGGGCAGCAGTCTCGTACTCGACGTGGGAGACGGAGATCGTAATGCCGCGCTCGCGCTCCTCGGGAGCCTTGTCGATGTTCTCGAACGCAGTGAAGTCAGCCTTGCAGCCCTCGGTCTCGGAGAGAACCTTGGTGATGGCGGCGGTCAGCGTGGTCTTGCCGTGGTCGACGTGACCAATGGTGCCGATGTTAACATGCGGCTTAGTGCGCTCAAACTTCTCTTTGGCCATAAAGCCCTCCTCTAAACAGGTCGTCCCCGGACGGGACTTTGCCTTTATACCATAGTGGCCTCTCAACATACTATTGAGAAGCCACCGTGTTACCTATGGTAGCGGTGACTGGATTCGAACCAGTGACGCCACGGGTATGAACCGTGTGCTCTAACCAACTGAGCTACACCGCCGGATGGAGCCTGCAACCAGACTTGAACTGGTGACCTCTTCGTTACCAACGAAGTGCTCTACCGACTGAGCTATACAGGCACTTGACGGGTGGGAGCTATAGGATTCGAACCTATGTAGGCAGAGCCAACGGGTTTACAGCCCGTCCCCATTAACCACTCGGGCAAACTCCCAATCGTTCAAGTATCCGCAGGTCCTTTGGTCTTTTGGACCGCCGCCCCCGCGAACGAAAAAGATAATACGATGCAACCTTGGGGGCTGTCAACGAAAACCTCTAAATACACGGTTCCGGGCGTATCTATATAGCCGTGACCTGCGGTTTTGTTGAGTTTGGATGTGAAGGACGGTGGAGGTAGTGTCGAGAAAGTTGGTGTAGCGTCCGATCCGAAGCGAGT
>NZ_QROQ01000026.1:0-34692 GCF_003475115.1 Collinsella sp. AF37-9
CCGCTCACGGCTCCGCAGGGTCGCGTTGAGGGAAGGCGATCCGGCCTCCCGCCCTGCGCTCCGGCTTCGGGTCGTCGCGTGCTCGTTACTGAAAAGCTGATTAGAAGTTTGTGTGCCGCCCCTTTTGGGGCGGCACGTTTTTGTGTGGGGTCCCTGTCCCCACAATTTTCGTCAAGCTTTTGGTTAGATTTTGGTCAGTTGGCGTAAGGGTGGAAGGCCAAAAGATTGTTGGCGAAAAAAGCTCAGAGAAAGTGCTGGTAGGGGAGTTGTTGAGGTTTTCGACAGCTTTTGTCAACAAGAAACTTTGCGGCTATTGCTACGGATTGCGTTGTCGCGGTCATGGCGGTGCGGGATGCTGGGCGTAAGCGTCGAATGCTCCGATTTTGGAGGCCAGCATGGATTTGTTTCTTGAGACTCCGCAGCAACAAGCTGAGCGCATGCTGCGTCAGCAGCAACGACTCATGGAGACGCAAATGCAAGGGGCGGCAGTCCAGCCCTTTGCGCAAAATGTCGTGCCCGCTGCTGTACCTGCAGCTGTGCCCGGGTGTGAATCGGCACCAGAGGCCTATTCCGTACAGCAAGATTCATATGCGCAGGAGCTCGCGTTCGACAAGCGTCGTGCGCGTCGTCGCCGCGTGGGCCAGCGCCTGCGCACCTTGGCGATGATCATGCTCATCCCGCTGGGGCTTGCGGCCATCTTTCTGGCGTCGTATGCCCTCACGTGCATCCTCAACGGCGCATCGCCCAACGAGGTGCTCCAGCATCTAGCGGCCCTAGGCCAGCGCTTAGGTGACGTCATAACAACCATCCGCGCCGGCTGGGAGAGTTAGCGTTTGTCACATTAGGACTTCTAGGGTGTAGGGATTCTCGCCACGAGTAGGATTCTTGCATCCTGTGGGTCCTGTCGTGCGACTGAATAGTATTATTGAAGATGAATAATAATAGGATTTGCTATGTATAAGCAGGATTTAGAGCAGACTCTTTTGGATATTGACGAAGAGGCGGAGCTGGAAATAGGTCCAAGAGACGATAGGCCGAGCGTTGTATTGGTGGGAGGAAGCGCCTTCATGCTAAACGATGTGACGAATCGGTCGGTTACACATGACATTGATGTGTTTGAGGCAGACAGGTGCCTCCGCGAGATCATAGCTCGATACCCCGAGGTGAATGGCATGGTAGTGGCATATTGCAACCAGATGCCATTCAATTACGAAGATCGACTGATCCCATTGGAGATCGGGGCGCATTTTATCAGGTACTTTACGCCATCTTTGGAGGATCTGGCGGTGATGAAGCTTTATGCCTATCGTCCGAACGACATCGTCGACCTCCATAGTCGAACATTTATCGACCGACTTGATTGGGATCTGCTCGAGCGGCTTATATTCGATGAAGGAGAGGCGTTGGCCTCGTCGCCTTCAGAGCGGAGTTATCAAGAGATGGTCTGTGCATACAGGCAATACAAAAAGGAGGTGCTCGGTTGAATCTGACTTTTGAGGGATTTTTGAAAGGCTATTGCCGAGAGCTGTCCGGACAGCAGTCGCTGAGTTTTAGGAAGCTTGTAAAGCAGGCAACAACGGTTGAGCCGCGTGTGGCGGAGCCTCTGTTTTTGCTCGCTTTGGCGCAGGGTAAGGCCGAATACGTTCTGGGTTTATCCGAGGGCTCGTGGATGGAAGAGGGCTATCGAGGTGTTTTGTCTCTGTATGGCCAAGCGAGTAGCCTGGCATCTCTATGCTCCGAGGATAAGCTCCCCAATCGTTACGCCAACGTTTGGCGTGCGTATAGAGGGGTGAAAGAAAAGCCAGCGGCCGACAGAAGGGTGAACGCCCTGATGAGAAAGAGAACACTTAAAGCATTGGAGGAATCGGGTGTAACGCGCTACGGTCTCTGCCGCGATTTGAATCTGAATAAGGGAAACGTGTACGCATACTTAGCCGGTGATGACTCGAAGGTGAGCAGGAAGACAGCGCGTCGCATTATGGAATATGCGGAGGAGAGAAGCACCCAAGAAGGGGCCGGGCGCCCGGTGCGTGTGGCGGGGTAAGATTGATCGCGGTTTTGATTGATGATCGATTGGGTTTGTTGGGCGGAGTTTATGTCTGCAATTGATATTGCACTTATTGTGATTGCTTTGGTGGCGGTGGGGGTCGCTGCGGCCTGTGCCCTGCAGCTCAAGGGCCTTCGTGCCGAGTTGCGGGAGCGTGGCGACAGTAGCGCGGAAACGCTGGCAGCACTCGAGCAGGCCAACAACGCGCTCGATGCCCTGAACGTCGCGCTGGCCGAAACACGCCGCACGGCCAATGCCATCGCGCAGCAGCAGACGACCGACGCCGCCGTAGAGCAGCAGCGCTACCTGACCATTGCGCGCGAGTTCTCGCAGGCGGGTGACCGTATGGATGACCTGCGCCGCGAGACGGCCCAACAGCTTGGCGCCAACCGCGAAGGCATCGAGCACCGCCTGGACAAGGTGCGCGAGACGGTCGATGCCCAGTTGGGCGCCATCCGCAAAGACAACAACGTGCAGCTCGATCAGATGCGTGCGACGGTGGACGAGAAGCTCTCCCGTACGCTCAACGATCGCCTGTCGGCATCGTTTAAGCAGGTGAGCGACCAGCTCGAGGCCGTGTACAAGGGCCTGGGCGACATGCAGTCTATCGCCACCGGCGTGGGCGACCTTAAGCGCGTGCTGGGCAACGTCAAAGCGCGTGGCATTTTGGGCGAGGTGCAGCTGGGCGCGATCCTGGCGGACATCCTCACGCCCGACCAGTATCTGGAAAACGTCGCCACCAAGACCGGCGCCTCGGAACGCGTTGAGTTTGCCGTCAAGCTGCCGGTGGACGAGGACGACCCCGTGCTGTTGCCGATTGACTCCAAGTTTCCGGGCGACGCGTACGAGCACCTGCTCGACGTGCAGGAGTCGGGCGACGCGGAGGCCGTTGCCGCTGCGCGCAAGGCGCTCGATATGATGGTGAAGCGCGAGGCAAAGGACATCTGCGAAAAGTACCTGAGCGTACCCGCGACCACCAACTTTGGCATTATGTTCGTGCCGTTTGAGGGCCTGTATGCCGAGGTCGTCAGTCGCCCCGGGCTTATCGAGACCCTGGGCCGCGACTATCACGTCAACGTTGCCGGCCCCAGCACCATGGCCGCCATTCTCAACAGCCTGCAGATGAGCTACCAGACGTTTAGGCTGCAAAAACGTACCGACGACGTACTGCGCGTGCTCTCCGCCGTCAAGGCCGAGCTGCCGCGTTATCAGGCGGCGCTGCGCCGCGCCCAGCAGCAGATCGAGACCGCGGGCAAAACGGTCGAGGGCATCATTACCACGCGCACCAACGTCATGGAGCGCAAACTCAAGGACATCGACGCGCTGGAAGACGCGCGGGAGGCCGACGCGATTTTGGGCTTGGAGTCCGCAGACCTGCCCGCAGACCAAAAAGACGAGGACTAGCTGCATCTGACGGCGGGGCGCCTGCGCAAGCACGGCGCGGGCGCTTTTCGCATCGCGCTTGCCTGAAGTGCGCTTCAATGTGCAACAATGGCGTTTCGCCCTATCAGATGCGAAAGGAAGCCCATGTCTCAGAGAAGCACCAGCCCGCTCAGCCGCTCCACCGTGCGCCGCACGTTGCAGCGGTTTTGGGGTGTCACGCGCACGCAGCCGCTGATTGTCTTTCTCTCGGTGCTCTCGTCGTCGGGCTACATCTTTTTGCTGACGTTTGCCAATACCTATGTGATGGCCCTCATTGTCGACCGCATTCAAGTCGGTCCCGTGGCGGGTGGCCAGGTGTTTGAGGTCTTCGGCCCCTATATCCTGGCGCTCGTACTCGTTAACCTGGTGGGTCAGATCCTCTCCAAGCTACAGGACTACACCGTCTACAAGCTCGAGATTGCGGGCAACTATCACCTGGCGCGTCTGTGCTTCGACACGCTCTCCAACCAATCCATGACATTCCATACCAGCCGCTTTGGCGGATCGCTTGTGAGCCAGGCAAGCCGTTTTATGAGCGGCTATACGGGTCTGGTGGACGTAACGGTGTATTCGCTCATCCCCACCATCACCTCGGTCATCTGCACCGTGGCCGCACTCGCCCCGGTGGTGCCGACGTTTACCGTGATCCTGGTGGGCATCATGGTCGTCTACATTGCGTTTGTCTGGCTTATGTACAAGCGCATCATGCCGCTTTCGGCCGCGACGTCCGCCGCGCAGAACAAGCTCTCGGGCGTGCTCTCCGACGCGGTCACGAACATCTTGGCCGTCAAGACTTGCGGGCGCGAGGACTTTGAACGTGATCTGTTCGATACCGCCGACCGCGCCGCGCGCGACGCCGAGACGGTCTCGATGCACGCCATGATGCAACGCAACTTTACGACCTCGGGCCTTATCGTCATCACCATGGCTGTGGTGAGCGTGTTCGTCGCGGGCGGCAACGCGTGGTTTGGCATCTCGGCGGGCTCGCTCGTCATGATCTTTACCTACACCTATAACCTCACCATGCGCCTGAACTACGTGAGCTCCATGATGCAGCGCATCAACCGCGCGCTGGGCGATGCGGCCGAGATGACGCGCGTGCTGGACGAGCCGCGTCTGGTGGCAGACGACGAGAACGCCTCCGAGCTCAAGGTGCGCGAGGGCGCGATTGATTTTGAGCACCTGAGCTTTGCATACCGTGATGCCGCGGCGGACGAGAGCGTGTTCGACGACCTGACGCTCCATGTGGCGGCGGGCCAGCGCGTGGGCCTGGTGGGCAAATCGGGCTCGGGCAAGACGACGCTTACCAAGCTGTTGCTGCGCTTGGACGATGTGCAGGGCGGCCGCGTGCTCGTGGACGGCCAGGACGTCTCGCGCTGTACGCAGCAGAGCCTGCGCCGTCAGGTGGCCTACGTGCCACAGGAGGCGCTGCTGTTCCACCGCTCCATTCGCGAGAATATCGCCTACGGCCGCCCCGACGCCACCGACGAGCAAATTCGTGAGGCGGCGCGCCTGGCCAATGCCCTGGAGTTTATCGACCGCCTGCCCCATGGCTTTGACACCATGGTGGGCGAGCGCGGCGTTAAGCTTTCGGGCGGCCAGCGCCAGCGCGTGGCCATTGCCCGTGCCATCCTCACCGACGCGCCGATTCTGGTACTCGACGAGGCGACGTCTGCCCTCGATAGCGAGTCCGAGGCGTTGGTGCAGGAAGCTCTCGAGAACCTGATGCGCGGCCGCACCTCCATTGTGGTGGCGCATCGCCTGTCCACCGTGGCGGCGCTCGACCGCATCGTGGTGCTGGCGGATGGCGAGATCGTCGAGGACGGCACGCATGTGCAGCTCGTCGAGGCGGGCGGCGAGTACGCGAGCCTGTGGAGCCGTCAGACCGGCGCATTCTTGGAGGCGTAAACGTCTCGGACGTGGGACAATTGTGCCCATAAGTTTATTGTGCCGTTGAGCCGAGGAGTCGTTATGCCACGCGAGACCAATGCCGCCAAGCGCGAGCGCGCCATCGAGGTGTGTGAGCGCCTCAACCGTCGCTATGGTCCGGTCGAGTGCTTTTTGGACCACGAGAATCCCTTCCGCCTGCTGATCGCGGTGCTGCTTTCGGCGCAAACGACCGATGCGCAGGTCAACAAAGTGACGCCGCGGCTGTTTGCCCAGTGGCCCACGCCCGAGGCCATGGCCGGGGCGAGCGTAGCTGACGTGGCGGACACCATCAAGTCGCTCGGCTTCTACAAGAGCAAAGCCAAGCATGCCGTCGAGGCCGCGCAGATGATCGTCGCCGACTATGACGGCGAGGTGCCGGCCGACATGAAGGAACTCGTGAAGCTGCCGGGCGTGGGACGCAAGACGGCGAACATCGTGCTCAACGTGGGGTATGGCATCGTGGAGGGTATTGCGGTGGACACGCACGTCAACCGCATTGCGCACCGCCTGATGCTGAGTCCCAAGACGCATGCCAAGGAACCGCTCAAGACCGAGCAGGATCTGCTCAAGATTTTGCCGCACGAGTATTGGGAGTCGGTCAACCATCAGTGGATCACCTTTGGTCGCGAGATCTGCGACGCCCGCAAACCCAAGTGTGACGAGTGTCCGCTGGCAGATTTGTGCCCCAGCGTGCGCGTGGCGGGGTAGGGCGGAACGCATCTTCGTCTGGCGTTTTTTGCGGGGCTGGGTTTGCCCTTGAGCCGGAGTCCGCCCCATGCGTTACCATGACAATCAATAGTTTTGATGTACGACCCGCCGAGCCTGCCCCGGCGGGCTTTTGGCGTTGCGATGCCGGAGGACCACATGCTCATTCACCGTATAGCCGCGCAGCTCTACACTGCCGAGGCGCTGCAGACCGTCGAGGCCGGACTCGATGCCGGCGAGGACGTGACGCTGGCCGTGTCGCAGTCGGGCCGCACGCTCATGGCGGCAGCCCAGTTTGCGCGCCGCCCGCGTCCCACGGTCTATATCGTGAGCGGCGAGGACGCGGCCGATCGCGCCGCGCGCAGCCTGGCCGCCTATGTGGGTCTGGCGCATGTGTGCCGCTTTCCCGAGCGCAAAGACTATCCATGGCGTGAGCAGGCGCCCGACGACGCCGTGGTGGCCCAACGCTGCGAGGCTTTAGGGCGCATCGTGCGCGGCGATAACTGCATCATGGTCGCCTCGGCCCGCGCGCTACTGCGTTGCGTGCCGCCGGTCGAGAGCCGCTATTGGGAGTCCACCACCTTTGCGGTGGGCGAGGAGATTCCCTTCGACGAGGTGCCGCAGCGCCTGGTGGGCATGGGCTACACCAATGCAGGTGCCGCCGACGCGCCCGGCCTGTTCCGTGTGCACGGCGATACCGTCGAGGTGTTCCCCGCGCAGGAAAAAGCACCCGTGCGCATTGAGTTCTTTGGCGACGAGATCGACCGCATCCGCCGCATGGTGAGCTCTACGGGTCAAACCATCGGCAACGAGGACAGCATCGAGATCTTCCCGTGCCGCGAGTTGGCGCTCACCGACGAGGCCATCCACAACATGCATGTGGCGCTCTATCGCGCCAGCCAGAGCGATAGCAAGCTGGCGGCGCTGCTCGAGATGGTGGATGCGCGCATCGTCACGCCCGAGCTCGATCGCTTTTTGCCGGTGATGTACGGCCAGACCGTGAGCCCGTTGGCGCACGTGAGCGGCAAGGCGCTTGTGGTCCTGTCCGAGCCGCGCTCGCTGTTCGACGATTGCCTGCGTGCCTACGAGGATATCGAGGCACGTGCCGGCGAGGCGGGGGTCGACCGTCTGGACGGCCTGTACGTGCGTGCCCAGCAACTCGACTTTGGTGCCCAGCAGCGCCTTAACTACGTGAGCTTGATTCGTGCCGGCGGTGCGGTGACGGCAGAGCTCAAGATTGAGCAGCCGGCCATCGCGGGCTCGGACAATCGCTTTATGACGCGCATCCAGGAGGTCGTGGGCAAGCGCTATGCCTGCGTGTTTGCCATCCCCGACCGCGGTGCACGCGAGTCGATGGAGCTCACCTTTGGCGACGAGGGCATTACCTTTGAGGAGTCGTTGACGGCCGCGCCCGAAAACGCCGGCGTTATTGGCGAGCGCGTACGCGTGGCAACGGCGGATTCTGCCGACCGTGCCGCACGCCAGGAGGCCCATGCTTCCATTCACGAGCGTAAGGCCGACGCGCTCAACGCCCGCTCGCTCGAGGCGGGCGCGGCCCAGGCTGCCGCCGGTGCCGCCGTGCCCACCATCTCGCGCGGGCGCGTGACCTTTGTCGATGCCGCTCTGCCGCAGGGCGTGGTGGTGCCCGACGCCAATTTGGCAGTGTTCTCGATCGCCGACCTCAACGCCCGCATGGATGCCAATCGCGCGCGCAGCCGCCGCAAGGTTGACATTACGCAGATCACCTTCCCGTTTAAGCCGGGCGACTATGTGGTGCACGCAACGCATGGCATCGCGCTCTTTAGCGAGATCGCGCGCCAGGAAGTGGGCGGCAAGGAACGCGACTACTTTTTGCTGGAATATGCCGACGGCGACAAGCTCTACGTGCCGCTCGAGCAGGTCGACCGCATCACGCGCTATGTTGGCCCCGACGGCGACAAGCCGCGCCTGACCAGGCTCAACACCGCCGACTGGACGCGTGCCACCAATAAGGCACGCAAGAACGCCAAAAAGCTGGCGTTTGACCTGGTCGATCTGTATACGCGCCGCTCCTCGATTACCGGTATCGCCTGTCCGCCCGATACGCCCGAGCAGATCGAGATGGAGGAGAGCTTCCCCTACGACGAGACGCGCGACCAGCTGGAGGCCATTGCCGACATCAAGGCCGACATGGAGGCGCCCAAGCCCATGGACCGCCTGCTGTGCGGCGACGTGGGTTTCGGCAAGACCGAGGTTGCCCTGCGCGCGGCGTTTAAGTGCGTGGACTCCGGCCGCCAAGTCATGGTGCTCTGCCCCACGACCATTCTGGCCCAGCAGCACTACGAGACGTTCTTTGAGCGCTTTGCCCCGTTTGGCCTCGAGGTCGAAGTGCTCAGCCGCTTCCGCACGCCGGCGCAGCAAAAGCGCGCGCTCAAGGCGTTTGCCGAGGGCACGATCGACGTGCTCATCGGCACGCACCGCTTGCTTTCTGCCGACGTGAACCCCAAGAACCTGGGCCTGGTGATCATCGACGAAGAGCAGCGCTTTGGCGTGCAGCACAAGGAGCAGCTCAAGAACCTGCGCGAGCAGATTGACGTGCTCACGCTTTCGGCAACGCCGATTCCGCGAACCATGCAGATGGCCACGAGCGGCGTGCGCGACATGAGCCTGATCACCACGCCGCCGACCGGGCGCCGCCCCGTGATCGTGCACGTGGGAGAGTACGATCCCGACGTGGTGAGCGCGGCGATTCGCCTGGAGGTGGGTCGCGGCGGCCAGGTGTACTACGTGTCCAACCGCGTCAAGACCATCGACGACGCCGTGGCGCGCGTGCACGAGGCCGCGCCCGAGGCGCGCGTGGGCGTGGCGCACGGCAAGATGAGTCCGCGCGAGGTCGAGGACGTGATGATCGAGTTCGCGACCAAAAAGATCGACGTGCTCATCGCCACGACCATCGTGGAGAGCGGCATCGACAACGCGTGCGCCAACACGCTCATCATCGAGGACTCGCAGCGCCTGGGCCTGGCACAGCTCTACCAGCTCAAGGGCCGTGTGGGCCGTTCTGCCACACAGGCCTACGCATACTTTATGTTCCCGGGCGAGCTGCCGCTCACCGAGGAGGCAACGGCGCGCCTGACCGCACTGTCCGAGTTCCAGGACTTGGGCAGCGGCATGCGCATCGCCATGCGCGACCTGGAGATTCGTGGCGCCGGCTCGCTTATGGGCGCCGAGCAGCACGGCAACCTGTCGAGCGTGGGCTTTGACCTGTTTACGCAGATGCTGGGCCAGGCCGTGGCCGAGGCGCGCGGCGATGACGATGCCGGCGTGGAGGCGGCGAGCGTGGGCATCAACCTGCCGGCCGACTACTTCTTGTCCGAGGAGTACATGCCGGCGGTGGACCAGCGCGTGCTCGTGTACCGCAAGCTCGCGGCGGCTGAGGACCTGGAGAGTGTCGACGAGGTGCAGGAGGAGATCGAGGCCGCGCATGGTGAGCTGCCGCTGGCGGGAATCAACCTGTTCAACCGCGCGCGCATCCGCATTCGCGGCGAGCGCCTGGGGCTCGAGAGCGTCACGCTCAGCGGTGGGCGCATCACGTTTTTGGGCGTCGACGTGCCCAAGAAGGTGGCCTTTGAGCTTAAGACCCGCTACGGTGCGGTGAACTTTCCCAAGAGCCGCAAGCTGTCGGTGCCCTACAAGGCCGGCGCCGGTGCGGGCAGCGGCCTGGGCCGAGGCCTCGACGCCAACGACGGCACCGGCCCCGTGGCGGCCGCCCTCATGCTGCTGCAGCAGCTGGGCGCCAGCGATGACGACTAATGGGTCGACGCTGCAAACGCCCCATTTGGGCAATCTGACCCTCACTCGTCGGTCGCGTACTCAAGTACGCTTCCCTCCTCTTTCGGGCCACCTTGCCACAAATGGAACGTTTTCGCTTACTTATGCTCAACCTGTAAGGGTGTTTACGGGACAAAGCCATCTTCGTCTCACCCACATTGCAGGTTGACCGCCCTTCACCCGACCGAAAGGAAAGCATGTTCGGATACATCTACAAGAAAGATGTCGCCATGATCGCGGTTGTCCTGTGCCTTTGTCTGGGCGTGGGCAGTTTCTTCGATTATCAGATCTCGAGCGCGCTCTTCAATATCGGCAGCATGTACGGTCGCTTTATCGAGGCCGCTGGCGAGCTGCCGTTTGAGCTGACGGCGAGCGTCGCGGGCGTTATGCTCGTGCGTTCGGCACGCCCCGATTCCAAGACGAGCAAGTGGCTTGCCGCGCTGGGCGTTCTGGTCAACGTGGGCCTGACCGGCTACGAGATCGTTTCGTCCCTGAGGGTTGGCGGCAAACTCATCGCGGCTCAGTTGGTGCTGACGTTTGTGCTGGTCATCGTCGCCAACCTTATCGTCTATCGCCTCACGCGCGCGACCGACCCCGACGAGCTCACACGCTGGGCGTTGATGGTGCTGGCCGTGTGGGTCGCTCAGGCCATCATCCTCAACGTGGTTGTCAAGCCGCTGTGGTCGCGCCCGCGCATGCGCGTGATCGAGGTCACGCCGGGGCTCAATTTTCAGCCGTGGTGGGTGATTGGCAACCCCGACAAGTGGAGCTATATTGCGGCCGGCGTAATCAAGGACGGCTTTAAGTCGTTTGCGAGCGGACACACGGCGCACGCGGCGATCGGCCTTATGCTCGCCGGGCTTCCTGCGGCGTCCTTTAAGGAAAAGCCGTCGCGACGCCGCGTGGTCTTTTGGGTCGCTGCCGTGGTCGCGGCGCTCGTCGCCTTTGGCCGCATCGTGATCGGTGCACACTTTTTGACTGACGTGAGCTGCGGCTTTGCCCTGGTGTTGGCACTTGAGTGCCTTGCCGCACGCATTGCCTATCCGGGCGGCGTACAATAGCGGCGTTTAAATCATCGGGCCCATGCCCGGCTAGAGAGGATTGCCATGCTCGCGTTCAACAACGACTATTCCCACGGTGCTCATCCGGCAGTGCTGCAGGCGCTCGTCGATACCAACATGGAGCCGCAGCCCGGCTACGGTACCGATGCGCACACCGAGCGTGCCAAGCAGCTGATTCGCGAGGCCTGTCAGGCCCCCGATGCCGACGTGTTCTTGCTGGTGGGCGGCACGCAGGCCAACGCGACGGTGATTGACATGCTGCTCGCGCCCTACGAGGGCGTCGTTGCCGCCGAGACCGGCCATGTCGCTTGCCACGAGGCGGGCGCCATCGAGTTTGGCGGCCACAAGGTGCTCACCATCCCCGGCTACGAGGGCAAGATGCACGCCGAGGATCTCGAGAACTATATCCAGGTGTTCTACGAAAACGAGAGCTACGAGCACACGGTGTTCCCGGGCGCCGTGTACGTGAGTCTATCGACCGAGTACGGCACGCTGTACTCCAAGGCCGAGCTCGCGGCGATTCACGCGGTGTGCCAGAAGCGCGAGATTCCGCTGTTTGTGGACGGTGCTCGTCTGGCCTATGCACTGGCGGCCGATGAGTGCGACATTACCCTGCCCGAGCTGGCGCAGCTGTGCGACGTGTTCTACATCGGCGGCACCAAGTGCGGCGCGCTTTGCGGCGAGGCTGTGGTGTTCTGCGGCATGCACGCTCCGGCGCATCCCATTCCGCGTATTAAGCAGCACGGCGCGCTGTTGGCCAAGGGCCGCCTGACGGGCGTGCAGTTTGAGGCGCTCTTTACCGATGGCCTGTATTTTGAGATTGGCCGACAGGCGATTCAGACGGCCCAGGCGCTGCGTCGTGTGCTGCACGAGCGCGGCTACCAGTTCTTTTTGGAGACGCCCACAAACCAGCAGTTTGTGATTCTGCCCAACGAGGACATGGCCCGCATTCGCGAGCATGCGGCGATCGAGTACTGGGAAAAGTACGACGATACCCACACGGTGGTGCGCTTTTGCACCAGCTGGGCCACGACGCAGGAGGACATCGACGCGCTGGCGGCTGTCCTGTAGCCTGATGTAATGACGAGGGGCCGCCTTGCGCTGGGTTTGGCGCAAGGCGGCCTTTGTTTTTGAGAGAGAAGGGTTGTATGACCGAGATGTCCGAGCCGGCGATTCGCCTGGCGACGCCCGAAGACGCGCCGGCGTTGCTTGCCATCTATGAGCCGTATGTGCGCCAGACGGCGATTACCTGCGAATACGAGGTGCCGAGCGTTGAGGAGTTCGCCGGGCGCATCGAGCGTACGCTCAAGCGCTATCCGTATCTGGTGATGGAGCTGGACGGGCGTCCGGTAGGCTATGCCTATGCGAGTCCGCTCAACAGCCGCGAGGCATACGACTGGTCGGTCGAGACGTCGATTTACCTGGCACGCGACGTGCGCCACGGCGGGCTGGGCCGCAAGCTGCACGATGCGCTCAAGCAGTGCCTGATCGCGATGGGCATCACCAACATGTGCGCGCTCATCGCCGTGCCGCACGACAAGGACGACGAGTATCTAACGCACAACAGCCAGGACTTCCATGCCCATATGGGATATCGCTTGGTGGGTGCTTTCGACCGCTGTGCCCAAAAGTTCGACCGCTGGTACGACATGTGCTGGATGGAGCTGGTCCTGGCCGAGCGCACCCCCAACCAGCCCAAACCAACCTGGTTCCCCGACCTTCCTAAACCTACCATTTAGGGACAGGTTTATTTTGGCAGGTTTTTGGCTGTCTTGTGGTATCAAATCGCCGCAAGTAGCGTGGCGTTTGTACGCTATTTTGACCTGGATTGTCCCCTCGGGACGCCTTGCGGGCTAAGTGAGTAGACTTTTTTGGCGCAGGCCGAGCACAAAGCGTATCTGCCTTAGTAAAACCGCAGGTCACGGAGGTGGCTGTTTTGAATGTGCTCGGCAGCTCGCGAAAAGTCTACTCACTTAGATTTACGGTGCTGGATATTTTGGGCAGGAACAGTTGAGCTTGGGCGGCGAGTGTTGCCAGGCGATGTTGGCATTTGCGCCATGCCGGCTTGAGATTTAATAAAAACCGCAGGTAAAACGTTTATTAGGTACATTTTGCCTCGTTTGGTGCGCTAGCCGATGGCTCGGTGTATTTGGCGCGGTCGGTGCGTTGGATGCGCTTGGAGACATGGAGCGGACGGCCGTCGGTGTCGTAGACGTAGTCGGTGATCAGGATCAGCGCCTGCCCGCGCTCGACGTTGAGCAAAAATGCCTCGTTTTGCGACGCATAGCACACCTCAAAGGTCTTATGCCCCTGCGCCGGCGCGCGATGGAACTCCTGGCGCAGCGTGGCGTAGAGCGAACCGTTGATATCGCGATCGATGAGCGACCCAAAGCTTGGCGGCAAATAGGTGGTCTCCAGGCACAGTGGCGCATCGTCCAGGTAACGCAGGCGGACAAGTTTGACAAGCTTGCTGCCCACGCTAGCGTCAAAGAACTTGGCCACGCTGCCCATTGCTTTGGCAAAGCCCGAGTCCACCGTGCGCGTGGTGGGCTTCATGCCCTGGCCTTCGACCTGCTTGGTATAGCTCGAAAACACCAGGTTGTTCTCGTGGAGCGCCGGTGTGTCGGCCACAAAGGCGCCGCGCCCGCGCTCGGTTCGAATCAGGCCCTCGTCAACAAGCACCTTAAGGGCATGGCGCACGGTGCTGCGCGACAGGCCCGATTCGTCCATGAGTTCCATCTCGGACGGCAGTTTATCTCCGCGGGCGTAGGTGCCGGCGGCAATGCGGTCGCGAAGCGTTGCCGCCAGACGCTCGTATTGGGTCAAGTTCTTTTTCGACGAAGTGCTCATGCGAACAACCTGTATCTAACTTGTATGCTTACAGAACCAAGCATGTATCCAACATGACAACAAAACCGCTGGTAATGGCTTGCCGAAAACTTTACCAGCAAAATTTCTAAGACAAATATAGCATACAACTAGTCGACATAACCAAAACATGTATGTAACTTGTATGCCATCGAGAGCATCAAACGAGAAGAAAGGCTGATGCACGATGACTACTCAGGAACAGGTTAAGGACGTCGTCTCCCAGGTTTTGGCTGACAAGGCAGACAAGGGCGGCATCAAGCGCGTCGTGTGGATTGGCGCCGGTGGATCCAACGGCGGCAACTATCCTGCCCAGTACTTTATGGAGCACGAGGCCACGCAGGTCGTGAGCTCCAGCTACACCAGCAACGAGTTCGTGCACGCCACGCCTGCCTACGTCAACGAGAACACCCTGGCCGTCGTCGTGTCCATGCGCGGCACCAAGGAGACCATCGTCGCCGCCCAGGTCGCCAAGAACCACGGCGCCAGCACCATCGCCATCTATGTTGACGAGTCCGGCCTCACCGAGGTCTGCGACTACAAGATCCAGTACGACAGCCTGGCCATCGACGAGTCCTGCATGGGCCGCACCAACTCCGCCGTCGTGACCATGATTGCTATGGAGCTTACGCAGCAGACCGAGGGCTATGCCGAGTACGAGGCCGCTATGGCCGCCTTCGACTTGGTCGACCCCATCTATCGCAAGGCTGTCGAGTACACCCGTCCGCTCGCTGCCAAGTGGGCCGAGCAGAACGCCGACAAGCCCTGCATCAACGTTATGGCTCAGGGCCCGCTCTTTGGTGCCGCCTACGTCTTTAGCATCTGCAACGTGCAGGAGATGCTGCAGATCGACTCCT
This sequence comes from Collinsella sp. AF37-9, assembly GCF_003475115.1. Taxonomy (NCBI): domain Bacteria; kingdom Bacillati; phylum Actinomycetota; class Coriobacteriia; order Coriobacteriales; family Coriobacteriaceae; genus Collinsella; species Collinsella sp. AF37-9. The sequence continues at coordinate 14,700 of NZ_QROQ01000026.1, forward strand.
GCACCATCAACACCTGCGACTTCTTCCACGGTCCCTTCGAGATCCTGGACAAGCGTACCTCGCTGTTCCAGCTCATCAGCGTCGGCCGCAGCCGCTGCAACGACGAGCGCGGCATTCGCTTTGTCAACCAGTACGGTGGTGAGCGCGTCTACCAGCTCGACGCCAAGGAGCTCGGCCTCAACGACATCAAGGACAGCGTGAGCGAGTACTTCAACCACCTGATCTTTGCCCCGATCCTCAACAACGTCTACATGCGTGCGCTCTCCGCCGTCACCCACAAGGACTACATGACGCGCCGTTACATGTGGAAGCTGGATTACTAAGGGATAGAGCGGCCTAACAGCCCAATACCCCTCATGAGTTGCGGTGGAATAGTTCCTGTTTGGGAGTGTGAAGCCTCTGTTTGAGAACTATTTCACCGCAACTGCTAGAGCGGCACTTGGGGACGTTCCCTTTCTGCCGGCAGTTAGGGATGTTCCTTTTGTGCCGGCAGTTGGGGACACTCCTTGTGTCGAGAGATTTCCCGTTCGCCGATTTGTGCCTTGAAAAATGTATATAACGACTATAACGTAGCATGAAACATATTGGAAATAATACTGAGGAGGCTGCGTTGAAGAGGAGCAATCTGGGCTATGTGCTGGTGCTGATCGCCGCGCTTATGTGGGGCAGCATCGGAATCTTTGTAAACGGCATCTCGGCCATGGGCGTTTCGTCCCAGAGCATGGCTGCCTTTCGCTTGTTGGTCGGAGCGCTTATCTTGGCGCCGGTCCTGATGTTTATGGGCTGCCGTCCGGGTGAGGGGTCTACCGTGGTTCAGGGTCCGCTGACCCTGTTCAAGGCAAGCCCTAAAGAGCTTGTTTCCTGCGCGCTTGTCGGTATCGTCGGTTTGGCTGCCGCCAACACCTGCTATTACGAGTGCATGCGCGAGGTGGGCATGTCCACGGCATCGGTGCTGCTCTACACGTCGCCGGTGTTTGGCGTCGCGCTCGGCCGCGTCCTTTATCGCGAGGACGTGACCCTCAACAAGCTCGTTGCCATTGTCTTTAACATCGTTGGCTGTGTGCTTGCGGTGACCAATGGCGACCTTTCCGGTTTTCATTTTTCGGTTTGGGGCGTCACGTCGGGCGTGATTGCAGGCCTTTGTGGTGCGTCGCTCGCGGTGTTTAGCCGGATAGCGACCAAGACGGTCCACCCGCTGGCTGTCACGTTTTGGGGCTTTGTTTTTGGCGGTGCGGTTATGGCAGCTATCGCGGCTCCGTGGCCGGATGTCGCCGCGGCAATGTCGCCACAGCTGCTGCTGCTGTTCCTTGGCTTTGGACTCATCCCCACAGCCGTGGCTTACATCTTATATATGCAGGGTCTGTCCATGGGGCTCGAGACGTCGAAAGTTCCCGTCGTAATGTCATTCGAGACAGTCGTCACCGTACTGCTGGGCATTGGTGTCTACGCCGAGCCCGCCGGCGCGATCAAAGTTCTGGGCATCGTTTTGGTGCTCGCGTCCATCGTGATTATGAACACCGACTTTTCCAAGCTGCGCAACAGTGTGTTTGTCGGCCATGTCGTTGAGAGCATGACCTTTAAGCCCAACGCGTGGTGGACGGAGAAATCGCAGGACATGGATCTCTTCCGCGAGCGCACGGGCATTGCGCTGGAGCCCACCGTGCAGGAAAGCCCCTGGTACTTCGTGCGATAGGGGATTGGCGGTGTGTTTGAGCAGGTAGCGCCCGGCGTTTGATCGGGCGGCGCCTAGCCAGCGCCGACCTACCCAAGACCATCGTTTCGATTGCGTTAAACCCGCCAACGGTCGTTTTTCACCCGCGAACGGTTTATATACTAATTATCAATATAAGCAACGTATAAGACGTTATAATGACCATAACGAAAAGGAGGAGGCAAGATGAATCAGATCATTCTCGCATCTCATGGCGGCCTGGCCGCAGGCGCCAAAGACACGCTCGAGATGGTTCTCGGCGACGTGTCGAACGTCCACGTCGTGTCGCTTGCTCGTGACGACAAGGAGCCCATCACCAATAAGGTTGAGGCTATGATCGCCACGTTCAACGCGGACGACACCGTGTATGTGCTAACCGATATGCTCGGTAGCTCGGTCAACAACAACATGGTCGAGCTTTCCAAGAACGGCACGAAGTTCACGGTTGTCAGCGGTTTCAACATCCCGCTGGCGCTCACGCTTGCTATGAGCCCCGCCCCCGTCAAGGGCACCGAGCTCGCGGCCCTCATCAACGAGGCCCGCACCGGTCTGACCAACCCCAACGCACCGGTCGAGGTCGCCGCGGCTCCCGCCAAGAAGGCCAAGGCGTCCCGTCACAGCTCCGGTCCCGCCAAGATCGTCCTCGCACGTCTTGACTACCGTCTGCTGCACGGCCAGGTCGTCTTTACCTGGACCACCAAGGTTCAGGCCGAGCGCATCATCGTCGTCGACAACGCTGCCGCCAACGATGACATCAAGAAGGGCGCTCTTAAGCTGGCCAAGCCCCAGGGCGTGCGCCTGAACGTCTTCACCGTTGAGCGTGCCCTTGCCAAGATGGACAAGCTCAACACCCTCGGCGAGCGCGTCATGTTCGTCTTTGGCAACACTGCCGAGATGCTGCAGTTCTGCCAGGGCTACAAGCTCGACGCCATCAACCTGGGCGCCACCGCCAACCACGACGGTGCCGAGCAGGTCGGCGGCAAGGACAGCTCCGTCTTCTTCGACGCCACCCAGAAGGCCGACGTCAACCAGCTGCTCGACATGGGCATTAAGCTCTACGTCCAGCAGACCCCTACGTATCAGAGCGTCGACATCGACGCCAAGCTGTAATCAACCAGGCGTTTGCCTGACTGAAAGGAGAAGGGTATGAATACGTTCATCAGTGCGGTGCTCGTCGGCCTCGTCGGCGTGTTCTGCATGTGGGACTCCCGCCTGCTCGGTCGTCTTAACTTCGAGCAGCCCCTCGTTGGCGCTACGCTCGTCGGTCTGCTGCTGGGCGATGTGCCCACCGGCCTTGCCGTCGGTGCCGCCGTCGAGCTCGTGTCCATGGGCCTGGTGCAGGTCGGCGCCGCCGTTCCGCCCGATATGGTCCTGGGCGGCATCGTGGCCGCTGCCTTTGCGTGCCTGACCGATGCTTCCGCCGAGACCGCCATGACGATCGCCATCCCGGTCGCCGTCCTGGGTCAGCTCCTCGGCATCGTGTTCCGTTCCATCATCGCCGCCCTCACCCATGTGGCAGATAGCGCGATCGATAACGGAAAGTTCAAGACCGCTTACCGTATGCACATCTGCGCCGGCTCCGGTCTGTACGCCGTCATGTACTTCCTGCCGATCTTCCTCGCCGTCTTTGTTGGCACCGACTTGGTTCAGGCCATCGTCAACATGGTTCCCGAGTGGCTGTCCACTGGTCTTAACGTTTCGACCAAGATCATGACCGCCTACGGCTTGGCCCTGCTGCTCACCATGATGATCAAGAAGGGTATGACTCCGTTCCTGTTCATCGGTTTCCTGCTCGCCGCTTACCTCAACCTGTCCGTCATCGCGGTCGCTTTGATCGGTGTGTGCCTGGCTGTCGTCTTCATGGGCTTCAAGTTCAACGGTTCCCATGCAGCCGCCGGTGTCGATTCCGACTACGATCCGCTCGAAGACGACGAAGACTAAGGAGGAACACACTATGGCAACCGCAACCAAGGACGTGTCCCTGAACAAGAAGGTCAGCCAGTTCTTCTGGCGCTCCTGGGCCATCCAGGCCTCTTGGAACTACGAGCGTCAGATGAACATGGGCTTCCTCTACGGCATGGTTCCCACGCTCGATCGCCTCTATCCGGATGAGTCCGACCCCAAGCAGCTCGCTGCTAAGAAAGAGGCTTACCACCGTCACATGGCGTTCTACAACTGCACCCCGCAGACGAGCGCTTTTGTCCTAGGCCTCGCCGCCTCCATGGAGGAGGAGTACGCCAAGGATCCCGAGAACTTCGACCCCGATTCAATCAACGCGGTCAAGACCTCCCTCATGGGCCCGCTTTCCGGCATCGGTGACTCCTTCTTCCAGGGCACCATCCGCGTTATCGCCTTTGGCTTGGGCGTTCAGCTGGCTCAGCAGGGCTCCATCATGGGCCCGATCCTGGCCATGCTCATCTCCATCGTGCCCTCCGTGCTGATCACGTGGTTCGCTGCCAAGATCGGCTACCAGGGCGGCCACGAGTACCTGAGCAAGCTCCAGGGTGGCGACCTCATGGAGAAGCTCATGTATGTCTGCGGCATCGTGGGTCTTATGTCCGTGGGCGGCATGATCGCTACGCTGATCGGCGCCACCACCCCGCTGCAGTTCGCTGAGGGTACCGTCGTTATCCAGGACATCCTGGACGGCATGATGCCCCAGATGATCTCCCTCGGCCTCACCGGCCTTATGTACTGGCTCATCAAGAAGAACGTCAACACCGGTTGGCTTCTCGTGATCGCCATTGTGGGCGGCATCGCCCTCTCCGCGGCCGGCATCCTGGCCTAGTCGCGACCCAGCGCTTTCCCCCGGGGGCCTGCCTGGCATCCCATACCCCAGGCAGGCTTCCATCCCTAATGTGACAAAGGGACAGTCCCTTTGTCACATCCTCAACGGGCCGGCGACTCGGCTCATATCACGGTAACCCTGCGAGCGTCCGGCAATGTGGCGCCGCAAAAAATCGAAAGGAATGTGTCAGATGTACGAGATCGACCTTAACCTCCCTAAGCAGATCGTCGCTGACGTCCTGTCCAACCACGAGATTCACAGCGTTGCCTTCGTCGGCTGCGGCGCTTCCATGTCCGACCTTTACCCCGCCAAGTACTTCCTGGCCAACAACACGGACAAGCTGAACGTTCAGATCTTCACCGCTAACGAGTTCAACTACGACACGCCTTCCTGGGTCAACGAGCACACCTTCGTGATCACCTGCTCCCTCGGTGGCTCCACGCCCGAGACCGTCGAGGCCAACAAGACCGCCAAGAAGCACAACTGCCCGGTCGTTTCCCTCACCAACAAGGCTGGCTCCGCTCTGACCGTCGACGCCGACCACGTCATCGTTCACGGCTTCCACGCCAACTACGCTGCCAAGTGCGAGAAGCCCGGCTATGCCATCGCTCTTGCTCTCGAGATCCTTCAGCAGACCGAGGGCTATGACCACTACGAGGACATGATCACCGGCCTCACCAACGTTTTCGATCTCTGCGAGAACGCCGCTCAGCACTGCAAGAAGCTCGCCAAGAAGTTCGCCGAGGACTTCAAGGACGACAAGATGATCTACTTCATGGCCTCCGGTGCCTCCGAGAAGATGGCTTATTCTCACGCCGCCTTCCTGTTCACCGAGATGCAGTGGATCGACGCCGCCGCCTACAACACCGGCGAGTACTTCCACGGCCCGTTCGAGGTTTCCACCGAGGGTAAGCCCTACGTCTTCTTCATGTCCGATGGTGCTACCCGTCCGATGGACGCTCGCGCCCTCACCTTCCTTGAGCGCATGGGCGCCAAGGTCGCTCTGATCGACTCCAAGGACTACGGCCTGGCCGACGCCGTGCCCGCGAGCGTCGTCACCTACTTCAACCCGCTGCTGCACCTCGCCGTTATGCGCGAGTACGGCAACCAGATCGCCGAGGCCCGTCAGCACCCGCTGACCATGCGTCGCTACATGTGGAAGCTTTCCTACTAATCACAAGTAAGTAGACCTTACGGGTTGATTGAGAGGGGATGGGGTTTGCGCCCCGTCCCCTTTTTGCTTTGGGGGCGTGTCCGTTGCGTCATAAAACCCCAGATAAAACCTACCAAAATAAACCTGTCCCTTTTTGGCAGGTGGGAGGAGATGCGTATGATCAAGGCAGTGCTGTTTGATATGGACGGCGTGCTGGTCGATACCGAGTGGTTCTACAACCGTCGTCGCGTGGCGTTTATGGAAGAGAAGGGGTTCCACTTTGACGAGATCCCCGATCTTTCGGGGTCTAACGAGCCCGCCATTTGGGAGGCGCTGGTGCCCGACGATGTTGAGCTGCGCGAGCGCCTGCGCGTGGAGTACAAGCAGGTCTACAGCCCGGACCATCCCGTTCCGTATGCCGAGCTACTCAACGAGCAGACGGAGCCGGTGATGCGTGAGCTGCACGAGCGCGGCGTCAAGTGTGCCATCGCGAGCTCGTCCTATCGCGAGCTCATTGACGAGCTGGTGGAGATTGCCGGTATCACCGACGTGCTGGACTACACCATCAGCGGTCACGAGTGCAGTGCATTTAAGCCCGACCCCGAGATCTACCTGCGTGCCATGGAGGCGCTGGGTGTGGAGCCTACCGAGTGCCTGGTTATCGAGGACTCGCCTTTGGGCATCGAGGCCGGCAAGCGCTCCGGCGCGCGCGTCCTGGCACTGCGTCCGCACGAGGGCGTTAACCTGGACCAAACGGGAGCCGACGCCGTCATCGACAACCTCGCCGACATTCTGACCGCTTTGTAGCGTCAATTCGCCGCAAGAAGTGCGGATTCACACGTCTCTTGCGGTGGATTGGCTCATTTTGGCTTCGATTTAGATCCGTTTGGCTTCGACTCGGACTAAGTGAGTAGACTTTTTGGCACATGCCGAGCACAAAGCGTATCTGCCTTAGTAAAACCGCAGGTCGGAGAGGTGGCTGTTTTGAGTGCGCTTGGTAGATCGCGAAAAGTCTACTCACTTAGAATTTGGCTCTTTGGTTGGGGAGCTGCTGGCTCGTTTTGGTTGTCGAGAGAGGGTGAATTGAAGCGCCCTCTCGCGCTCCATGCTACAATCGCCGGCATGCCCCACAATTACATCTGCCTTCGAAAGGAGCCTACGTGGCGAACGCCATCGATCAGCTCACGGACCGCGTGCTCGTGCTCGGCCGTCTCACCATCGTCCGCCGCGCCATTACTGCCGTGGCGGTCACCATCTCCGCCGTTCTCCAGACATTTCTGATTCAGGCGTTCATTCGCCCCGCCGACCTGCTTCCGAGCGGCCTCACCGGCGTCGCGGTCCTGCTCGATCGCGTCACCTCGCTCGGCGGCGTTCATATCGACATCTCGCTCGGCATGCTCGCGCTCAACATCCCCGTGGCGCTCCTTTGCTGGAGCGGCATCAGCAAGCGCTTCGTCATCTTCTCGATGATGCAGGTCATGCTCTCGTCGCTGTTCCTCAACATCTTTCACTTCGCCCCGTTTTTGGGCGACAAGATCATGCTCATCATCTTTGGCGGCGTGGTCTCGGGCCTGGGCGCCGCCATCGCGCTTAAGTCCGGCGCATCCACCGGCGGCACCGACTTTATCGCGCTGTGGGTTTCCAACCATACAGGCAAGACCATCTGGGGCGTCATCTTTGGCTTTAACTGCGCTATCCTGGCGATCTTTGGCTTTATGTTTGGCTGGGACAATGCGGCGTATTCCATCGTGTTCCAGTTTATTTCGACCAAGACCATCGACAGTTTCTACCGACGCTACGACCGTGTGACGCTGCAGATCACGACACGCAAGGCAGACGAGGTCATGACAGCCTATGTTGACCATTTTCAGCATGGCATTAGCTGCGCCGAGGTCATTGGCGGATACAGCCGCGAAAAGATGTATCTGCTGCACGCCGTTGTCTCGACCTACGAGAGCCAGGACATTATCAAGCTGGTGTGCGATATTGATCCCGGCGCCGTGATCAATGTGTTCCACACGCTCAACTTCGTGGGCGGCTGGTGGGGCGGTCATGTCGACGAGCCCATGCCCACGGCCGTACCCGATCCCGACAAGCCCGCGCGCATGGCCAGCAGGCAGGCGCGCCTCAGCGAGCAGGACAGTCTGCAGCAGGACGACGGCAAGTAAGGATTTGCTGTATGTGGTGTATCGTTTTATCAAACTGAGATAACATATAAAAAGACGTTATATACGTATTAGTTATTTCGCTATTTTGATAAGAGTGATCAGATATGCCCGCACCCAAAAATGCACCACTTTACCAGCAGATTTACGACGAAATCAAGGATGCGATCGAGAAAGGTGTTTATGCACCCAAGGAGCGTATCCCGTCCGAGCTTGAGCTTGCCGAGCAGTACGAGGTAAGCCGCATTACGGTGCGTCGCGCCGTTGAGGAGCTGTGCTCCGATGGCTACCTGGTTAAGCAGCAGGGCCGCGGCACCTTTGTCTCCACGCCGCACATCAACCGCCAGTTCCACGCCTCGACGCTGCAGACGTTTACCGCGCTGTGTGCCGACAATGACATGAAGGCGGGTGCACACGTGGTCGATCGCCAGATTGTGCCGGCACGTCAAAACGAGATGGAGTTCTTTGGCCTGCAGAAGGACGCGCTGCTACTGCACATTAAGCGCGTGCGTACGGCCGACGGCGAGCCCATCTTTGAGGAAAACATCTTTGTGCCGTTTGATACATACCGTGAGCTGTTGACGGCCGATCTTGAGGACAAGTCGATTTTTGCCGAGGTCGAGCGTGTTGGCGGAACGCCGATTGTCTCGGTTGGCTACCGTACGGTCGAGGCCGTTCGCGCTAACGCCGAGCAAGCGGCCGAGTTGGGCATTGCTCCGCACGATCCACTGCTCAATCTGCGTGCCGGCTTTATCGGCCCCAATGGCGAGCCGGTCCTGATGGGTAAGCAGTACTACGTGGGATCGCGCTACGTTATGGTGATGTAGCTCTAGTTGCGCGGTTTTCCAAACCGCTCAACGGCTCGACGCTGCAAGCCCGCCAGAGCGGCAATCTGCCTTTCAACTTCGGCGGCATGATCAGAAGTTTTGTTCCGTCGTTCTAACGAACGACGGACCGGTCGACGCAGCAAACGCCCCTAGGCGGCAATCTGACGTTCAATCGTCGGTCGCGTACCGAAGTACGCTTCCCTCCTCTTTCACGTCACCTTGCTCGCTTAGGGGCGTTTTCGCTGACTCATGCTCAACCAGCGACGTTTCCACGCTCATCCGCCTTGGATCGTATTGCCCGTGGCCGGTAGCCGTGCGGCACTGGTCCGCGTGGCGGCGTATAATCGGCGGCAGATGATTCTGACGTTAGGAAACCATGACCGATAGCATGCAGCAGATGGCGCTCGACACGCTCGGCGCCTATTTTGGCTACACCTCGTTTCGCCCGGGACAGGATCGCATGGTGGATGCGATCCTTGCCGGTCGCGACGCGCTGGGCGTTATGCCCACAGGCGCCGGCAAGTCCATTTGCTACCAGGTGCCCGCGCTCATGCTGCCCGGTATCACCTTTGTGGTGAGTCCGCTGCTGTCGCTTATGGAAGACCAGACCCGCGCGCTGCTAGCAGCGGGTGCGCGCCCCAGCTATCTCAACTCCAGTCTTACTCCGGCCCAGCAAAACACCGTGCTCAAACGGGCGCGCGAGGGCCGCTACCAGCTTATGTACGTGGCGCCCGAGCGCCTGCTCGAGCCGCGCTTTTTAGCCTTTGCCCAGGAGGCCGCGGGTTCCGCCGGCATTGGCGTTCCGCTCGTGGCCATTGACGAGGCCCACTGCGTAAGCCAATGGGGCCAGGATTTCCGCCCCGCCTACCTGCAGATTCGCGAGTTCATCGATTCCCTGCCGCAGCGCCCCATCGTGGCGGCCTTTACCGCTACGGCGACTGAGCGCGTGCGTGCGGACATTCAGCAGATGCTCGGCCTGCAAAAACCCGCGACGGTGGTGACGGGCTTCGATCGCAAGAACCTCTACTTTGGCTGCGAAGAGATGGGCGACAAGGCCAAGACCGCGTGGGTGCGCGACTATGTGATCGCGCATTCGAGCGAGAGCGGCATCGTGTATTGCTCGACCCGCAAGACCGTCGATGCGCTGGCAGGTGAGCTTACCGAGGCGCTGGGCCCCAGCGGCATTCGCGTTGGCCGCTACCATGCCGGCATGGGCAACGACGCCCGTCGTCAAAGCCAGCGTGCCTTTATCGACGACGACATCCAGGTGATGGTTGCCACCAACGCCTTTGGCATGGGCATCGACAAGCCCAACGTGCGCTACGTGATCCATAACAACGTGCCCGAGAGCATCGAGGCCTACTACCAGGAGGCGGGCCGCGCCGGCCGCGATGGCGACCCGGCCAGCTGCCACCTGCTGTGGAACGGAAATGATTTTCGCATGCGCCGCTTTTTGATCGACCGCGGCGATGCTGCCGACGAAGCGCTCGACGACGAGCAACGCGCGTGGGCGCTCCAGAATCGATATCGCCTGCTCAGCCAGATGGAGGGCTATTGCAATACCACCGGCTGCCTGCGCGAATACATGCTGCGCTACTTTGGCGACGAGGCCGCGGCCGAGCATGCGGCAGCCGCCGCGGGCGGCACCGCCACGGACGAAGCCGAGGGCTGCGGCAACTGCAGCAACTGCCTCACGCAGTTCGAAGTCGAGGACGTCACCGATATGGCCCGCGCCGCCGTGCGCTATGTGGCCACGCGACCCATGCGCTTTGGCAAGTCGCTCATCGCCGATGTGCTCCACGGCGGCAACACCGAGCGCATTCGCCAGATGCATCTGGACGAGGACCGCGGCTACGGTGAGCTGTCGAGCGAATCGATCGGGCGCATCAAGGACATCATCGGCCAGCTGTGCGGTCGTGGTTATCTGGCCACCTCGCAGGGGCAGTACCCGGTCGTGGGACTGGGTCCGCGTGCCGGCGAGGTCGAGGACGAGGCGTTTGCCTTTACCGTCAAGCGTCGCGCGTCCAAGCGCAAGGTCTCGGCTCGCGCCCGCCGCGCGGTGGATCTGCTGCGCGAGGAGGCCGAGCTGGACCAGCGCCCGCGCGTGGGCGACGATGCCGAGCTGTTTGAGCGCCTGCGCGCCCTGCGCAAGGAGATCTCGACCGAGCTGGAGATGGCGCCGTACATGGTCTTTTCCGACAAGGCTCTGCGAGGCCTGTGCCGTCTGCGCCCTCAGACGCGCGACGAGCTTATCCAGGTCAACGGCATCGGCGAGAAAAAGGCCGACGCCCTTGGCGAGCAGTTTATGGCGGCGATTGAAGAGTTTGAATCCGAGCATGCGCGGGATGGAGCGTAAACGATGGTAGCCGATAGCAAGACCGACCGTACTGACGTATCCGCCGTGCCACTGTACCAGCAGGTTATGGACGATCTAAAGGGCGAGATCGCACGCGGCGTGTACGCGGCCGGCTCGCGCATTCCTTCCGAGATGGAGCTCGCGAAGTCCTACGGCGTGGGGCGCATCACCGTACGCCGTGCCATCGAGGAGCTGTCGCGCGCGGGCTACCTCAACCGCCAGCAGGGGAGGGGCACCTTTGTATGCGCTCCCAAGCTCAAGCGCAAGATTCGCCAGAAGGGCGACGTCCAGAGCTTCACCGAGGGTTGTGCCGCCAACGACATGGTGGCTGGAGCACGCCTGGTATCGCGCACGGTGGTTGCGGCGACGCGCGAGGACGCGGCGTTTTTTGGTGTGGAACCCGGCTGCGAGCTCATCGTGGTCGAGCGCGTGCGCACGGCCGACGGCATCCCCGTCATGCTCGAGAACAACGCCTTTGTGCTGGCCGACCATCCCTACCTGCAGACGCTTGCCGACAAGGACCTCACGGACAATTCAATCTTTGCGCTCGTTGCCGAGCATTCGGGCCGCGCACCGCTCAAGTCCGACCCCTGCACCGTGGAGATTGCGCTTGCCGATGCTCAGGTGGCCCCGTTGTTGGAGGTGCCGGTCGGCGAGCCGCTCTTTTATATGGAGGCGTACTTTACCGATGAGGACGAGCGGCCCCTGCTGCTCGGTCGTCAAAAGATCGTGGGCTCGCGCTACGTGTTCGACATCTAACGTCCATAGATAGAACAACATAGAACAAATTTGCTGAAATGACTTCACCGGTGAAGCTTTGCGTGGTATAAATAGGACAACATAGAACGACCGTAGGTACGAGCTGCTGTCGTTCAAAGCCGCCACACAAGGAGGAGCGTCACCGTGAACGCACACGATCTGATTCAGGAAATCATCGAGCGCAAGGGCAAGGTCGAGAATGTCTTTTGGATCGCCTGCGGCGGTTCGATGATCGACCTCATGCCGGCTAACGAACTGCTCAAGCGCGAGGCCACCACGTTTACCTCGACGGTCTACACAGCGCGCGAGTTTTGCCTGATGGCCCCCAAGAGCCTAGGGCCGAAGTCGCTCGTCGTCGCCTGCAGCCACAGCGGCAATACGCAGGAGGTCGTCGACGGTTGCGAGATGGCGCTGGCAGCCGGCGCCGAGGTCGTGGCCATGACCGACTGCGAGGGCTCCAAGATTGATAACGGCAAGTGGACCACCTGGGTCTATCCGTGGGGCGAAGGCGTGCCGCAGGCCGAGGTTCCGCAAGGCATCGGCGTCCTGATGGCTGCCGAGCTGCTCGACCAGCAGGAGGGTTACGAGGCGCTCGCCGATATGTACGCCGGCCTTAAGCAGATGGATGCGCTGTTGCCCGCTGCCCGCGAGAAGGTCAATGCCGAGCTGGGCGATCGCTTTGCCGAGCTCTGCCAGCAGCACGAGTTCTTCTACATCCTGGGATCCGGCCCCAACTTTAGCCAGACCTACGCCATGGCCATCTGCTCGCTCATGGAGATGCAGTGGCAGCACTGCTGCTACATCCACTCCGGCGAGTACTTCCACGGCCCGTTCGAAGCCACCGAGCCCGGCGTGTTCTACTTTGTACAGCTCGGATCGGGCGAGTGCCGCCCCATGGAGGAGCGCGCGCTGGCGTTCCTCAACACGCACACCGATACGGTCATGGTGCTCGACGCACTCGAGTACGGCGTGGGCGACGTGCCTGCCAGCGTGCGTTCGTACCTGGAGCCGATCTTCTTCTACAACATGAGCTGCGAGCTGCGCGCCGCCCGCGGCAAGGTGTTCGACCACAGCCCCGAGGTTCGTCGCTACATGGGCATCGAGCAGTACTAGGTAACGGGAAAACCATTCACCTTCGATTCGTAAGGGCGCTGCGTGAGTCAAAAAAGCGGGCCGTGCCGGGGATTTCCGGCGCGGCCCGCTTAGTATCGCGCTTAGATTCGCAAGGTTGCGGCAGCCAGCGGCCTACTTTGCGTCGTAGGCCTCGGTGTCCCACCAGTCGAGCTGGGCGATGTTGTCGTGGATGTGCTGGCAGCTCTTGTGAAAGCCCTCGAGCTCGTACTCGGACAGGTCGAGCGTGTAGACCTCCTCGACGCCCTCGGCACCGATCACGCACGGCAGGGAGGTAAAGATACCCTCCTCGCCATACTGGCCGGTCATGAGCGTGGAAGCGGAAAGCACGGCGTGCTCGTTGTGCAGCACGGCGGCGCAGACGCGCGCGGCGGAGTTGGCGACGGCGTATTCGGTGCACTGCTTGCCCTGGTAGGTCACATAGCCGCCCTTACGCGCGAGCTCCTCGACCTCCATGTGGTCAAAGGCGTACTTGTCGGGGTTCTCGGCCTGAAGCTCGTTGAGGTTTTTGCCGGCGATGGTTGCGGCCTTAAAGGCGGCAAGCTGGCTAAAGCCGTGCTCGCCGATCATGTAGGCGTCGATGGACTTGGGGCTCACGCCGACCTTCTTGGAGATCTCGGTGCGCAGGCGGGCGGAGTCCAGGCCGCAGCCCGAGCCGATGATCTTCTTGGGATCGTAGCCGGTCAGGTGCCACAGCTCGGTGCACACGACGTCGCAGGGGTTGGAGATGCTCACGAAGATGCCGTCAAAGCCGGCGTCGACGATGCGCTTGGCAAAGGTGCGGGCGGCGTCGGTGGTAAAGAACAGCTCGCCGTCGCGGTTGCCGGCGGCCAGCGCGACCTTGCCGGCGGCGTTGACGATGACGTCGCAGCAGGCCAGCTCCTCGTAGTGGTCGTAGCAGTTGACGATCTTGGTGTTGTACGGGACAAACGAAAGGGAGTCGCGCAGGTCCTGGACCTCGGACGTCACCTTGGCCTCGTTGATATCGCATAGGTACAGCTCATCGGCAATGCCCTGCATGAGCAGGCTGTTGGCGACATGTGCTCCTACGTGGCCCTGGCCGACCACACCGATCTTACGCGTCTGGTACATATATGTATCCTTTCGGCCGAGTTTTTCGCGTCGAACCATTGTAGCGTCCTGTTGCCACTTTGCTAGGCTAAAGCGCCACAGATTTTTGGGACATGCCGTAATCTCTACTTTTGGAGTGATTTGGGCCGCTGACGGCATCGCCGGGCGATGTGCTCGCGCGGATGGGGCCGGTCGTTGTACCATAGCTGCAACTGACTCATAAGGAGCATCCATGCCCATTCGCATCCCCGACGCCCTCCCTGCCGCCGCGCAGCTCGAGAGCGAGAACATCTTTGTCATGACCGAGTACCGCGCGCTGCACCAGGACATCCGTCCGCTGCGCGTGCTCATCCTCAACCTCATGCCCACCAAGATCGCCACCGAGACGCAGATCATGCGCAAGCTCTCCAACACGCCGCTGCAGGTGGAGGTGGACCTGCTGCGCACCAAAACGCACGAGGCCACCCACGTGAGCGCCGGCCACCTGGAGACGTTTTACCGCACGTTCGACGACATCCGCGACATCCACTACGACGGCCTGATCGTCACGGGCGCGCCGGTGGAGCAGATGCCGTTCGAGGAGGTCGACTACTGGCCCGAGCTCTGCCAGATCATGGATTGGTCCACCACGCACGTGCACTCTACGTTGCATATTTGTTGGGGCGCGCAGGCGGGGCTCTACCATCATTACGGTATCCAGAAGTACGACCTGCCGGCAAAGGCGAGCGGCGTGTTCGAGCATTATCTAGTGAAGCCGCAAAGCCCGCTGGTCCGCGGCTTCGACGACCGTTTCTATGCCGTGCATTCACGCAACACCGATGTGCGCCGCGAGGACGTGGAGGCCGAGCCGCAGCTTGAGGTCGTGGCCGTGTCCGACGAGGTGGGCCTGTACATCGTCAAGTCGACCGACAGCCGTCGCTTCTTTGTCTTTGGCCACCCCGAGTACGATACCGACACGTTGCGCCTGGAATACGAGCGCGACGTGAAGCGCGGGCTTAATCCAGAGGTTCCAGCGCATTACTTCCCGGGCGACGACCCCACCGCCGAGCCGCGTAACGTCTGGCGCAGCCAGGCTCAGCTGTTCTACACCAACTGGCTCAACTACTACGTCTACCAGACCACACCCTACGACCTGGCCCGCGCCGGCGAAGAGCACTAGGCCTGTCGGGAGGTGCGCCAGCCGTTAGGCGCTGATGATGTGAGGTAGCGGCAGGTCGTGGACGTCGGTGGGAACGCCGTCGACACGCTGCTCGTCAAAGGCGATGCCGATGATCTGGCATGCGGGTGAGAGCATGGGCAGGTAGCGGTCGTAGCAGCCGCCGCCGTAGCCCAGGCGCGCGCCGGCGTGGTCGAAGGCTACAAGGGGCACGATGATCATGTCGAGAGCCTTGGCAGGCACGATGGGGAAGTGGTCGCTGTCGACGTTCATGGCTGCGAAGGCCCGCGTGGGGTGGGCGATAAACGGGGCCTCGGACGCATCGCCGGCAGCAACTGCCCGCATGCACATGCGTTGGCCACAAGCTGCGGCTTCGGCTGCCGAGAGCATGCACGGATAGGCCACGCGCCAGCCGCGTTTGGCGACAGCTGCGGCAAATGCGGCTGGGTCGACTTCGGAACCCATCGCGGCATAGACGGCAACGGTGTGCGGCGCCGCGGGATCCGAGCGACCCAGTCGCTCAACAAGCCGCGCACAGATAACGGCAGACTTCGCCGCCCGCACATCCAAATCAAGAGCGTCACGTCGGGCAATCACCGCCCGTCGCAACTCAGCCTTGTCCATCCATCACTCCTCTAGCAAGCCTGCCAAAAAGGGACAGGTTTATTTTGGCAGGTTTTATCTGGGCAAATGTCGAAACCACCACAAAGGTGCCTGTCCCCTTTGTGGTGGTTTTGGCCCATGCGTTAACGCTATAACGCCGCGGCGATTGCTTCGGTCACAAACTTATTGAGTGACTCGCCCTTCTTTGCCGCCGCCAGTGCTGCCTGCTTGTGAAGCTCGGAGCCTGTTCTCACATTGAACGAGCCCTTAAAAGCCCGCTCTGGTTCCTTGCCCTTTTCGGCACAAAACTCAAGGTAATCGTCGACGGCGTCGTGGAAGCATTGCTCCACTTCTTCAGCCGTGGAGCCTTCAAATACGATTGCATCCCTAATGCCGGCGACCATACCTGTTAGTACATGCTGCTCGGCATCGAACTCGACTGGGGCGAAATAGCCCTTGTATGCCAAAACGTTACTCATGACTGCCTCCGACATCCTGCAGAAATCGAACGATGTTTCGAATTGTCTCCGCTGTCAATTCGTCAGATGGATGAGGCACGTGCATCACGAACATCCTGCCATCTGAGGGCCTGTAGAAGCGAACGCGCGATCCGGATGTCTTGCCTTTGCTGTCCATTTCAAAGCCATATGAGGCCATGACTTTTAAAATCGGCATACCGATACGTCGAAGGGCAGCTAAACAGTTGGGCGATGAGTTTATCGGCTCGAGTCATCCCGCCTCACATTCTGCAACTATATTCTAGTTGCAATTTAGATCCGATGCAATCACCCATACTATAGAACATGTGTACGTATAGAACAAGTGTTCGAACCACTACAAAGGGGCCTGTCCCCTTTGTAGTGGTTTTGCTTGCTGTGGTTAGCCCATCAGGTCGACTACGTTGAAGCCGGCGTTGCTCTTGGCGATGACGTCGCGGCCGCCAAAGACGCAGGTGGGCGACTCGGCTGCGATGCGCGTCACGTCGGCGCCGAGCGAGCGAAGCTCACCGGGTGTGGCCGCGAGCATTTGGGCGCGACGCTCCTCGCGTGCATGCGGGTCGAGCCCGGCAAGGTAGGTCGTGTTGCGGCGCTTGGTGAGCGCGTACGGCTTCACCGGCGCGTCCATGCCGCTCACGCAGCTCACGATAAAGCCCTCAAAGGCGGCCTCGTCGGGCTCAAAGCTGCCAAGCCATGCGCCTGCGCGCTCCACGCGCTCAATCGAAGGATCGATCGCCGGGTCGCGGTAGGTGTAGAACGCCGTCTGGCGCTCGCCGGCTGCGCGGAATCCGCAGCCGTACGCACCGCCCTTCACGCGGATCTCGTTCCACAGGTAATCGTAGGAGAGCGCGTTGGCAGCCACGGCCCAAGCGCCTGTCACGTCGAGCCCCAAGCGACGCGGATCGCACGCACGCGCGGCAAAGCAGATGTCGCTGGGGATGACAAAGGCCTCGTGGCGGTCGCACGGTGCCGGCACCGCGAGCGCGTCGCGGCCGGCACCATCGCCCACACCCAGCCCTAGGTCGCCCGCGGCATCCCAGTACGCGTCAAAGTCCTCGTCGCTGCCGGTAAAGCTCGCCATGCAGCCATCGGCCACAAAGATGCGCTCCGCCAGCTTGGCAAGCTTGGTACGCAGCCCGTCCACGCGCTCGTCAAAGTGCTCGAGTAAATCGCGCAGGAACAGGTAGAAGTCTACGCCCGAAAGCTGCTCGCGCACCAGGGCCGAAGGCGAGCTGTAGCTCATCGCGCGACCGAGCGCCGCCGAGTGACCGTTGTTGATAAAGCCCTGCTCAAGCCCAATGCGAATCTGCGTGAGCACGTCGCGCACGCGGTCGGCGTCGGCGTCGAGCAAAAGCGTGCTCGACCACACCTCGCGCGGCAGGCTCGCCAGCGCATCGATCTTCTCGGACAGGGCGCCGGCGCTCACCAGCAGGTAGGGGCGCACACCGTCCACGTCGGGCTGGGTCATGACCTCGGTCGTAAAGCTCAAAAAGCCCAGCTTGCCGGCGAGCAGGTTGTCGAGTTCCTCGGCCGAATGCTCGCGCGTGGGCAGCTGCTTGAGCAGGCGGCAGAGCAGCGTCACATAGGGCAGGTCCTCAAACGCGACACAACTCAGGTCGAAGTACTGCATGGCGTAGGCCAGGCGGTTGGTGGGGATGCCGTGGCGCAGGCAGGGGATGGGCGCGGTCGTGTCCACGACGAGCGGCGGCTCGGGGCGCGCCTCGCCAATGTCGGACACGCGCAGGCGCGGCAGCGTGGCCTTGGCCTCGGGCGTGTCCTCGGCCTCCTGCGCGGCACGCAGCACGGCCGTGCGCTCGACCACATCGGCCAGCTCGGCATCGGTCATGGCGTCACGCTTGGCTGCCAGCTCGGCGGCCTCGGCACCCTCTGCGCCCTCGGCGGCGTCAACCGGCACCAGCTCGACCAGCGCCATGTGGTCGTTCTGCAGCACGAGCTCGCGCAGCAGGCCCTCAAAGTAACTGCCGTCCAGCTCGCCACGAAGCTCCTCGTACACCGGGCCGTACTTGAGCGCCAGCGTCGCGGCGTCGTCATCGTAGAGCCAGGTGCTCAGCGCGTCGCACGCAATGGCCACGCCGTCGGCGATGCCATAGTCGCGCTGGCGCAGGTCGTATTCGTTGCTGCTGATGATGGCTTCCAGGCGCTCGCGCGGAATGCCATGCTCGCATAGGTCGCAGCAGGCGTCCTGGAACACGCGGCGCAGCTCGCGCGCCACGCCGGGCTGCGCGTTTTGCAGCATGATGAGCTCGTAGGGCTGCAGGCTCTCGGCCGCGGTATAGCTCACCACGTTGCCGCCCAGGCCGGCGGCCAGAATGGCCTTCTTAACTGGCGCCTCGTTAGAACCCAGCAGTGCCTCGAACAGGATATCCGCCGCGATCGTGCGCTTGCGGTCGAGCGCGCTGCCCAGCACAAGGCCCAGGCCCACCAGGGCGTTTTCGGGCGTGGTGGCCATCTCGACGCGCTTATACTCGCAGGTCACGGGCGCCTGCACGTCCAGCGGATTGGGCGCCAGCGTGGACGGGTCCTCGCCGGCGGCAACGGCTGCGTCCATGCGCCGGCTCGCGGCACTCGGCTGCGACAGATAGCGCTCGTCCAAAAAGGCCAGCGCGCGGTCCACATCTAGGTCGCCATAGAGCGTGATGTAGGAGTTGGAAGGATTGTAGTGGCGCGCGTGCGTGTCCAGGAACTGCTCGTAGGTGAGCGCGGGAATCGCGCGCGGGTCGCCGCCGCTCTCGTGCGCATAGGCGGTGTCGGGATAGAGCGCGGCGTTGACGGCGTCGTCCAGCACGCTCATGGGGTCGGACAGCGCGCCCTTCATCTCGTTGAACACTACGCCGTTATAGCGCAGTGTGCCCTTGCGCAGGCTCGCGGAGCTGCCGTTACCCGCGTCCTCGGCGCCCTCCGGCAGGTCCAACTCGTAGTGCCAGCCCTCCTGCTCAAAAATGGTCGGCTTGGTGTAGATGGCCGGGTTGAACACGGCGTCCAAGTACACATCCATCAGGTTGTACAGGTCCTGCTCGTTGGTGGTGGCAACGGGGTAGATGGTCTTGTCGGGGTAGGTCATGGCGTTGAGGAACGTCTGCATGGAGCTCTTGATCAGGTCGACAAACGGCTCCTTGACGGGAAACTTGGCCGATCCGCACAGCACCGAGTGCTCAAGAATATGGAACACGCCGGTGGAATCGGCCGGCGGCGTCTTAAAGCCAATGGCAAAGGTCTTGTTTTCGTCGTCGCATGCCAGGTACAGCAGGCGAGCGCCCGATGCGGTGTGGCGCAGCACGTAGGCGTCCGAGTCGAGCTCGGGCACGGTCTCGCAGCGCTCGACGGCAAAGCCGTGGCAGGTGGTACCGGGCACCAGCAGCGCGGCAGCAGCGGCGCGTGGGTCGGTTGAGGTGGTGGGCATATGCAGTCTCCTTTGACGCCCCAGCGGGGGCGAATCGAGTCGAATCCTCGAGAGTATACCCATATGGGACCGCGGCACTGCAGCGAACTGAAGACGATGCCGGCGGATTGGCATGGGCCCCGCGTGTCCCGCCAAATGAGCGTGGATTTTCGGACGAAATAATCCGTCGCAGGCCCAAATGTCGTCCAATTATCCACTCCCGCATACCTTTCGTCTCCAACCGTGAGATGAGAGATAGACGAGAGACGTATACGAAATATGGCTGTACAGCAAAGAGCCAAACAATTAATAGTGCTGTTAATAGTGCTGTGGTACCGTCAAGATTCTTTCGCAAATTGATCGAGGCGGCCTCGGC